>JAYQWJ020000027.1:0-9198 GCA_035829175.2 Candidatus Albibeggiatoa psychrophila | reverse complement strand
AGTAGGTTCAAACTGTAATCCAGCCGCTTTAGGAAATAAACTATCTTGCTGAAAACCTGCCAAAATAACATGCGGGGCAATATGTGAAAATGCAGGCAATACCAACATACCGGGGTTATTCGCGCCGACCCAACTATTAGGATCAACTAAAATACCGGGTGCGACGGACAAATGAAGTTGCTCAGCTAAAGGCTCTAAACCATGTAACGACTCATTAGGCTCTAACATCCATAGTAAATTCCCGCCTTGTTGCACATATTGATTTAATAAATCCGCCTCTCCCGTGAGTAAATTAACCTGAGGACTGGCAATCAACAATATTTTAATATCAGTTGGAATTTCAGTTTGTTGGCTCAAATTAAGTGATTGAATCTCAAAACCCGCGTTGTTTAATTCTTGCGACCATAAACCCATATCATGATTGGCTTGACCTTGGGGTTTACGTTCACCATGTCCTTGTAAAAAGGCAATTTTATGCTTTTGATTGCGGGCTAAACGCTGTAATGCAGAAGAGATTTCTTGTTCGGTTATAAATTCGACCAACTGTTGAATCGTTTCGGTACGGTTTTGATACTGAATCTCAAATACGGCAAATAATTGTCCTTGCGGTGTCATTTTGATATTTAAGCTTTTTGCTTTATCAGGCACGGTGTAAGGGTCTACAAATTTTAGCTCAAGGTTTTGTTTCTCACGCTGATATTTACGAATCAAATCCCCAATCCATTTACGACTCATTTCATCATCATCGATATAAATCGTCAGTTGAATCGGATCAGGCAGTTGTTTCAATACCGCTTTGCTAGGTGTGGTCAACGTATGTCTTGCATTGCGCGTCCAATCCAGTTGGTAAACATATTGGGTGCTTAACCATGCTAACAACGTGGTAATCACCAGTAATAACAACATAAACGTCACGTTATTGATGCGTAAAGATAAACGGGTACGAGAGGTTATTTTCATAGATGTTTAGTCATGTCTGATTGGTGGTTTTTGATGTAAAAATGGATGTTCTCAATATTGAGATTAGGAATATTTTAGCGCAAAACCAGCCAGAAAGTAGAAAATACAACGGACTTAATTCATAAAAAGCCCAAATAATTTAAATCAAAAGCCATTAATCAGAAAATTCCCTACTACAATACTGCTTTATTTTGGTATAGTTAAACCGCTTAATGATAAACTGCTCGATCATTTATCACTAGTGGATATGCTCAACACAAGATAAATATTATTTTTGATAAGTATGGTTTTTGCTTCTTTTTCAAAAAATACGGCATATTGCGCAGCGATTCAAACATATATGACACGGCATAAACAGGCGCACTGTTTAACAATTTGCTATCCCATTAGCGTAAAGTATGAACAATACAGCGAATGATTTTTTCCAGCTAGCACCAAGTTTGTTCTGTATATTAGACAATGCAGCAACAATCATACAAGTCAACCAAATATGGGAAAAAGACTTAGGGGTTACTGTGGGAACGCACTTCCGCCGCCATATCCATCCAAGCGATTTAGAAAACACTGAATTTTATTTATTCAAACTCCAAACCCAACAAACACAAGTTTCATTTTCCAATCGTTGGTTAGATTTTGAAGGGATTTATCGCTGGATAGATTGGCAAATTCGTAGTGTTGAGCAACAAGATCAAAAAATCTGGTATGCGATTGCCAACGATGTCACCCAGAAAAAACAAGCTGAACAAGATTTATTTTCTAATCAAGAGCGATTTGAATTAGCGATTCGTGGGGCAAATCATGGCTTATGGGATTGGGATTTACGCACCAATGAAGTGTATTTTTCTCCGCGTTGGAAAGCACTATTAGGCTATTATGAGCATGAAATTCCTAATCATTTAGACGCTTTATTGCAATGTATTTATCCCGATGATTTTCCGAGAGTTTGGCAAACTTTAGAGGCCTATTTAGACAAACGTACCGACAAATTTGAGTCCATGTATCGCATGTTGTGTAAAGATGGTTCTAAAATGTGGGTATTAGCTCAAGCTGCAGCCTTGTGGGATGAGCAAGAGCAGCCTTATCGGATGGTAGGCACTTACGTTGATGTCACGCCTTACAAAGAATTAGAACAGGCATTGCAAGAAAGTGAAGATTTACTCACCGCTATTTTCGATGTCACCCAAGTCGGGATTTGTGTCACCAACGAAGAAGGTTATTTTGTTCGGGTCAATTCCGCTTATTGTAAATTATATGGCTATCCCGCCGAAGAGTTAATTGGTCAGTTATTCACGATTGTTTTCCCAGCAAATAAACGTGAGGAAATACTCCTAAAACATAAACGTTTTTTAAATAGTGAAACAAAAAGTGCTTGTGGGACATGGCAGGTTTTAACCAAAAATAATCAATTACTTGATGTTGAAATTACCGTCGGTCGCTTACAACGTCCCAATGGACAAAAGTTTAAAGTTACGACGGTCATGGATATTACAAAACGTAAGCAAGCTGAGGCTGAGCGCAATCGTTTATTTAATTTATCCGTAGATATGCAAGCAATTGTCGATTTTAATGGCTATTTGAAAGAATTGAATGCGGCATGGGAAACCACATTAGGTTGGCAAAAAGTAGAATTGCTGTCAAAACATATTGTTGAACTTGTGCATCCAAACGATCATCAAGTCCTTAAAGCAACGGAAAATCGTCTGCGTAAAGGGGTAACTATTTTAGATTTGCAAACCCGTGTATTGTGTAAAAATAATGCTTATAAATGCCTTAGTTGGAATATTTATCCGATTCCTCAACAAAAAACATTTTATACCATTGTAAGAGATATTACCGAAACCAAATTAGCCGCGGAAAAAATACAACAACAACAAGACTTTATTAGATTAGTTTTAGATAAAATTCCCAATATTATTTTTATAAAAAACCAAGCCAATCATTACATTTTTGCCAATCAGACTTATGCCGATTTGCTTGATACCACGGTGGATAATTTGATTCATCCGCAAGCTTATCAAGGTTCATTACAATATGTTGAATCGCATAAAATATCGAGACAGATTAGCAGCCAATCTAAAATTGATAATACGCTGGATGTTGAAGAACTTTGCTTTAATGTTAAACAGGATACGCGCTGCTTTCATATTGAAAAAAGACCTTTTATTAAGCAAGATGGCGAAAGTTTAGTTTTAGCTGTTGGCACGGATATTACCGAACGTAAAAGGCAAGAAGAAGCTTTAAAACGCAGTGAAGAACGGTTACGTATTGTGACGGCAGGTGCGCCACTGGTTTTATTTGCTTTTGATAGAAATGGTAAAATTACTTTTGCACGAGGCAAAGCCTTAAGTATTTTCCAGTTGGAAGATGATGAAATTGTTGGAGAATCTGTATTTAAAATATGTGAGCAGTATCAATTAGATGATTATATTTTTTCTATTAATAAGGCGTTAGAAGGTAAGGCTGTAACCTCTTTGATGAAAATCAATGATTATACGCTAGAAAGTACTTTAAACTGCTATTTTGATAGAAAAGGACAAGTCACCAATGTGATCGGTGTTGCGATTGATATTACAAAACGTTATCATTTAGAACTTCAATATCAAGAGGTTATAGCAGAGTTAGAGACGATTTTAGACAATAGTGTGATCGGGATTGCCTATGTGAAAAATGAATGTTTTGTGCGCATTAATCAAAAATTAAGTAATATTTTAGCTTATCAGCCAGATGAGTTATTTGGCTTACCTTTCAATGTATTATATGCCGCACCTCAAACTTATCTACAAGTTAAAGAACGTGCTTACACTCTATTCCAACAAGGTCAAGACTTTGATGAAGCACAGTTAATTCGCAAACAAGATGGGCAATTGATTTGGGCTAGAATGGTTGGTAAAGCGGTCGATGAGAAAGATTTGGATAAAGGTCTGATTTGGATGATTGAGGATATTACCTTACAAAAGCAAGCAGAACAAAATTTACGCTTAACCGCCACCATTTTTGAAACCTCAGCTGATGCTATTTTAGTCACTGATTTACAAAACCGTATTTCACGCGTCAACCCTGCTTTTACTCGGATTACAGGTTATCAAGCCCTAGAAATTCATGGGCAAAAAGTAAGTATATTGTCTTCAGGTCGTCATTCTCAAAGCTTTTATCAAAATATTTGGAAACAAATTAAGCAAACTGGACATTGGCAAGGTGAAATCTGGAATCGGCGCAAAAATGGTGAGATTTATGTTGCGTGGCTTTCCATTTCAGTAATTACAGATGAGAATGATGCGCCTCAACACTATATGGCGATTTTAAGTGATATTTCTCGATTGCAAGAAGATATTGAAGCGGTGCGTTATTTGGCGAGTTATGATTCGTTAACAAATTTGCCTAATCGCTTGTTGTTCCATGATAATTTATTGCAAGCTCAGGCTTGGGCAAAACGGCATGGGGGATTGTTTGCGTTGTTGTTTGTGGATTTGGATGGGTTTAAACCGATTAATGATAAGCTTGGACATGGGGTTGGCGACCAAGTGTTGCAAAGTGTTGCACAGCGTATGATACATTGTGTGCGCGAAACTGATACGGTGGCGCGGATTGGTGGTGATGAGTTTATTATTATTTTGGCTGAAATTCATCAAATAAAAGATGCTGATTTGGTTGCGACTAAATTACTACGCCATTTGGAAAGTCCTTTTTTAGTAAACGATCATGAGATTTTCCTTTCTGCCAGTATTGGTATTAGTGTTTACCCTCAAGATACTGATAATGTTGATGATTTAATCGAATATGCGGATATTGCAATGTATGTGGCAAAACGCCAAGGTAAAGGGCAATGTTATTTTTATGCGGATACGCACAAGATTGATTTGAAAAAATAAGCCATTGGCAAAATAACAACGCACGCTTGCATTTCAAACTCTTAATAAAGCAATTTACCATGATAAAGACAGTGCTTTTGTTACCTGTTTTTTCAAACTTTTAGCAAGTCGGATAAAAAGAACTTGGTTGTAAGCTTAAATTCATTTACACTTAAATAAATTATTTAAATGAGGTTGGTCTTGTTGGTCTTGAACAAATCATTTTGACCAGCTTGTCGTGTCTAATAAACTAACCTTTAGCGAGGCTATCAGATGAATTCACCCGCTATTTTAAAATCAAGCTTCCGTTATTTTGTCATCGCAAGTCTATTAACTTCGCTAGGGATGATAACTGCTTGCAAGCGTAGCAATTTATTAGATGACGACTCAACACCCAATAACGTTACACCTTTACAAAGCTCTAGACAAATCGATTGTGATGATGAATACAACCAAGCTGCATGTAAAACAGTTGATGATGGTGCAATACGGTAAAATTTTTAACTAAAAAACCTCAAGATTGTAGTTTCATTGATTGATAATTGTGCATTGTTCGTTGATAATTGTTTTGAGGGATTGATACGGGTATTTTCAAGGTTGAGAATAGTGAGCCTGTATTTTAATATTGATACATTTCGTATGTTATAACCAACTTTAACAACAAGGAGGCATGTTATGTTCGGAGAACACCATGATATTCCAAAAGAATTTCCTGAATATAAAGATGTAATTAAAAGATTATGTGAAGAAGATTCAGATTTCCAGTTAATGTATGTTGAATACCACGGCTTTGATGATGAAATTTTGAAAATCGAACAAAATGTCGAGGCCACATCAGACTCTTATGCTGAAGATTTAAAGAAAAAGCGGGCTTTGTTAAAAGATCGCATTTACAACCGCTTACTTGAAGAAAAAACAGCAGCCTAAGTTCCTCATCAGGTTGAATCTTGAGGTTATCTAACATACTTCAAGATTTGGCACGCGATAATTGTTCTAACCCCACTTGCCCACATTTTTTTCCTGCCAACCAACATGCTTCATGCAATGCGGTAGATAAATCATGTTGCCGACAAAAGCTATCAATCAGACTGGCATTAAACGTGTCGCCTGCGCCCAAGGTATCAATAATTTGAGGTGGTGGATACGCAGGACTATACAAAGCTTTTCCCTTTTTATCAATTGCATACGCGCCTAATTTCCCCCAAGCACATACTAAATCGGTTTCTGTCACTTGTTGTCTTAAATCATGCAAAAATTCGCTGGCATTAGAATAAGCATGATGATGGGCAAAACTCTGTGAACATAACAGTAAATCCGCATATTGGAATAATCGCTCAATACCCAAACGCGGCTTTTCAATCTCTAATGAAATCGGCAAATGAGGTTGTTGCTGTTTCACCCATTGCAACATTTTATGGGTTTCAATGACGTTACGTCCTTCAAAATGTATCCAATCCAATGCGGATAAATCAATTTGTTTAAACCGCTCAAAACTGAATTCGGCGATATTACGATAATGCACAATTGTGCGCGAACCCGTTTGTTGGCTGAGTAAAATATAAGAAGTCGGCATTTTACCCGTTTGCTCAATATGACAATAATGGGTATTAACGTTATGTCGTTGTAAATCGCTCAGTATCGTTTGCCCATCGGGTTCATTAACCCAAACCCCTGCCCAAGCACACTGATGTTGCAATTGGCTTAAGACAACAAGCGTATTGGTTGCGTTACCACCTCGGCAAATGCGTTGCCCATGGGCGCGTATTTCAGTGTCTTCTTTAGGATATTCATCAACAATATTAATAACATCTAAAGTTGCAATACCGACAGCAAGAATATGGCTCATGAGTAAAATCTGATTTTAAGTGAAATAGATTAAGAGATTGGAAAGCATCCCCAAAAGTAGTTAATTTTTTTACCTTAAAAGGGCAGAATGTGCAAGTTTTTATTTATACATCATTAATTTAACTAATTTATAATGTCATATATTCATTTAGTTACTGATGGCTTAAATTGTAGTCTTGCATTTTCAGGACGTAAGCGATAAAATCGAAATTTGGTTTAAAGCAGTCCCTCGGGGCTGCTTTTTCATTTTGGGGATACATCATGGCAACTTTAATGTCAAATTACGCACGTTTGCCAGTGACGTTTACCAAAGGCGAAGGTGCATTATTGTGGGATACCGAAGGGCGTATGTATTTAGACGCGCTATCAGGTATTGCCGTGTGCAATTTAGGTCACGCACATCCTAATGTCACCACCGCTATTTGCGAACAAGCACAAACGTTAGTTCATACATCAAACATTTATGGTATTGAACAGCAACGACGATTGGCGGATAAACTGACTGCATTAACAGGTATGGAAAATAGCTTTTTCTGTAATTCTGGAGCAGAAGCGAATGAAGCCATGATTAAGTTGGCACGTTTGTATGCGCGTCGCAAAAATATTCCAAATCCAGCGATTATTGTTGCTGACAGCTCATTTCACGGGCGTACTTTGGCGACTTTGAGTGCTACGGGTAATCCGAAAGTGCAGCAAGGTTTTGAACCCTTAGTTCCTGATTTTATTCACGTACCTTATAACGATGTTGCAGCCATTGAGCAATTAGCCCAAACCCAGCAAAATATTGTAGCGGTGATGGTTGAGCCTGTACAAGGTGAAGGTGGAGTTAATATCCCAGCGAATGATTATTTAAATCAATTACGTGCACTTTGTGACCAACAGCAATGGCTCTTAATGCTAGATGAAATTCAAACGGGTATCGGACGGACGGGACAATGGGTTGCGTATCAACATAATCACATTTTGCCAGATGTTGTGAGTCTTGCTAAAGGACTGGGAAATGGTGTGCCTATTGGTGCATGTTTGGCGCGGGGTATTGCCGCCGAGTTATTTTCTCCCGGAACACACGGTACAACTTTTGGTGGTAATCCACTGGCTTGTCGAACCGCATTAGCCGTATTAGATACTATTGAGCAAGATAATTTATTACAACGTGTCAATGAATTAAGTTCTCATTTTGAAACAGGTTTTGAAACGCAGTTGTCTGATATACAGGGTATTCAATCCATTCGAGTTAAAGGATTAATGATTGGGATTGAACTTGACCAACCTTGTACGGAATTGGTGCAACTGGCTTTAGCTCAACACTTATTAATTAATGTGACCGCTGGGAATACGATTCGTTTGTTACCCCCATTCATTTTGACTGATAGTCAAGCAGATAAAATAATTCTAACAGTTAGTGGCTTGATTAAAAGTTTTCTTGCCATGCACTGAAGGAGATGACCATGGCTAATCCTCGTCATTTTTTAACCATATCCGATTTTTCGTCTGAGGAATTAAATTACGTCGTTAAACGCGCGATTCAATTAAAGGCGATTCACCAGAAAGGTGAGATTTATGAGCCGTTGAAAAACCGTGTTTTAGGGATGATTTTTGAGAAGTCTTCAACACGAACTCGGGTCTCATTTGAGTCAGCCATGTTGCAATTTGGTGGCGGGGCGATTTTCTTATCACCACGCGATACGCAACTTGGGCGCGGTGAACCTGTTGAAGATACAGCAAAAGTGTTATCTCAGATGGTTGACTGTGTCATGATTCGTACTTTTTCACAGGAGATGATTGAAACCTTTGCGGACAATTCGTCTGTACCTGTGATTAATGCCTTGTCTGATATGTATCATCCGTGTCAAATTTTAGCTGATGTACAAACTTATGTAGAGCAACGTGGTTCAATTCAAGGTAAAAAGGTGGCTTGGATTGGGGATGGTAATAATATGTGTCATTCTTATATTACCGCCGCAAAATTGTTTGGTTTTAAGTTTCATGTGGCGTGTCCACCTAATTATTGTCCAAATGAAGCATTGGTTATTGCAGCAGGAGAGCATGTTGAAGTATCGCATGATCCTGCACAAGCCGCCGCCGATGCTGATTTAGTCACGACGGATGTGTGGGCAAGTATGGGGCAAGAGGAAGAGCAGAATAAACGCGCTCGGGCTTTTGAACCGTATCAAGTCAATACTATGTTGATGTCATTGGCGAAATCTGATGCGTTGTTTATGCACTGTTTACCCGCTCATCGCGAAGAGGAAGTTTCTGCTGGTGTGATTGATGGTGAGCAAAGTGTTGTATGGCAGCAAGCAGGTAATCGCTTACATTCTCAAAAAGCTTTACTTGAGTTTTTATTGATTGGTAAGCAGTAAGTTGTATCATTCTAAGATTTGAAAACTAACAGTCCTGTGAGGAGTGAAAAAGTTCATTCCAAATATGGGCTGTTGGGTCACTTGCAAAACCAGTTTTGCACTCCTGTATTTATCCCGTTTCTTGATTTAAAAACATTGCGTAAAATATGTTAATCTATTGCCATGCGTGGATTAAATGGATG
>JAYQWJ020000026.1:0-7992 GCA_035829175.2 Candidatus Albibeggiatoa psychrophila | reverse complement strand
TATGCGAGAACAGACACAAAAAGACGACTAATTAACGAGAAAATCATCAATTAGGATGGAAAATGACGACTAAAATTTTGTAGCATTATCTGCTCCCAAAATGATTATTTTTCATTCCCTAAAGTTGCGAAATCGATACCTTACCTCAATCTTGTAAACAAATAGATTACACATTAACTTGTTAATTGGTAATTGTTCACTGTTAATTGATACTGAGGTGTCGTCATGCTTATCAAACCGCCCAATGATATTAAGCCTTCCGAAATTACGTCCGAGTCTGATTACAAAAACCGTCGAGAATTCCTACAACAGATGGGCAAAGTCGCCGCCGCAACCGCGATTACGCTAGGAACATCGCAACTAACAGCGTGCCAAAGTCCAAGCAATGCCGCCACAGAAGCACCTCAAATCTACCAAGATTATCCTGATTTAATCCGCCACAGTTTTAGCACCAATGAAGCATTGACCGATTACAAAAAAATCACCAATTATTGTAATTTCTACGAATTTGGAACAAGCAAATCAGCCCCTTCGTTTTATAGCTTTTTAATGCAAACTCGACCTTGGACAATTGAAATTGAAGGCGAAGTTGAAAAACCGATAACGCTTGATATTGAAGATATTTTGCGCGATTTTTCATTACAAGAATATATTTACCGTATGCGTTGTGTTGAAGGCTGGTCAATGGTGATTCCTTGGATTGGTTTTCCATTGGCTGAGTTAATTAAACGCTGTAAACCCACATCAAACGCAAAATATGTGCATTTCATCAGTTTGCATGACCCACAACAAATGATAGGACAAACTCGAGAAGTGCTTGATTGGCCTTATGAAGAAGGTTTGCGTATTGATGAAGCGGTACATCCTTTGACTATTTTAAGTGTAGGTTTATACGGAAATAGCTTATTAAATCAAAATGGTGCACCGATTCGTTTAGTTGTACCTTGGAAATATGGGTTTAAAAGTATTAAATCGATCGTGAAATTGCGTTTTACCGAAAAACAACCTATTTCAAGTTGGACAAAATCAGCAGAAAATGAATATGGTTTTTACGCTAATGTGAATCCTGACGTTGACCACCCGCGTTGGAGTCAGGGCAAAGAACGTAGAATTGGCAAAGATTACTTCAAACGAAAAACTGTAATGTTCAATGGCTATGCCGAACAGGTCGCAAGCCTGTATTCAGGTATGGATTTACACAAGCATTTTTAAGAGATTTTATATGTTTTCAACAGAAATTACCCTAAAATGGGTTAAACCACTTATTTTTGTATTTTGTTTAATACCTATTATCTTGTTAAGTTATGGATTTATAACGGATAATTTAGGCGCAGACCCAATTCAATCATTGTTAAAACAAACAGGAGAATGGGCATTGCGCTTATTGCTGGCTACCTTGGCAGTGACACCTATTCGGCAAATTTTTGGTTGGTCAAGTTTGATTCGGATACGGCGTATGTTAGGCTTGTTTAGCTTTTTCTATGCCTTGTTACATGTCTGTATTTACATCACTTTTGACCAATCTTTGGATATTGGTGATATTATCAACGATGTTTTTAAACGTCCATTTATCACGATTGGAATGCTCAGTTTTTTACTCATGTTGCCATTAGCACTAACTTCGTCCAATGCCGCGATTCGCTATCTAACAGGCAAAAAATGGAAACAATTACATCAATTAGTCTATTTAGTCGCAATTGGTGCAGTTATTCACTTTTTATGGTTGGCACAAAGTAAAGCGAATATCACTGAGCCTGCAATCTATATGATTATATTGGCAATATTGCTGCTAATTCGACATCCACCAATCATGCAAAAATTAAAAAGATGAGCTGAATTATGTCTGAACAACAAACTCGTGAAGTGGCTGAAATCATTGAAAATGCAATGTTTCAATTTCAGCAAACTATGGTGCAACGTTCTGAACTGATTGAAAAAGCCGAACGTCGCAGCCGTAAAGTTATTTATGCCACGCTCTTTTTTATGGTGATTTTGAATATTGCTTTGTTTTACTTGGTTTATAGCCTCAAGTGGCAAGCGGAATCTTTAATTCATTCAGGTGGTGAAGAGATTAGCAAGCAAATGGAGTCATTATCTGAGCATGTTAAAAATGAGTATACTCAACAATTTACTGGAAAGATTGATGAATATTATGGGCTGCTGTATGACAACGCGGATTTATTAAACAAAACCCTACACAATGTTGAAACCATTACTAAAACCTTTTCTAATAATGCGGAATTTATGGATTCGGGTTTGAAAGATATGGCGAAGACCATGAAAAATATAGAAAAAACCACCCGATCTTTATCACCAATGGTCACAGAGTTAAATAAAAGTTTGGCTTCCGTAGAGAAAATGACAGGGATTTTGGTTAAAACTGCCTCAACTGTGAATGAAACCGCGAGTGAAGCGATTGGCACGCTGGTTAGCAATCAGAAAAATATCCAGAAAATCACTGAATCCACTGCCAAAGCGGCTGATAATGTGGGTACAGAAATCACAAAAATTGGGCGAGATGTCAGACATTTTACAGGTGATGCTTTGCCTCGAATCAATACTTTAGTCATGGAATTGAACGCTTTAAGTCAATCTTTGCGCATTCTGACCCAAGAAATGCAAAAAAATCCTAATATGCTGTTATTTGGAAAATCTGCTCCCGCAGGACCGGGGGAGAAACGATAAACTGATTTACACTCGCGCCTGTTTGGTCGTATTATTTCTATATTGCTAAATTCACTTGTTACTAACGCGGTTAATATTATGTTGAAACACGGGTTTATTTTTATTATTTTAGTATTATTCATACCCACAGCTAATGCGGATTTATGGCAACAAGGTTTTAGCGCGTATCAACAACAAAATTATGCCGAGGCAATTCAATATTGGCAACAATTTCTTTCGACTAACACGCCTGATAAAGATAAAAAAATCCTCACTTATAGTTTGTTAGGTGATGCAAAGTTGGCAAGCAATCAACTACAAGCTGCACGTTATTACCTTGAAAATGCAGAAGTTATCCAATTGTCGCGTGAAACGAATGATAACGCCGTTCAAGCGCATTTCTTCAATAATCGGGCAAATATGTGGATGTTGTTGCTCTCTGAGTCGAAAGATCATCGAGTTGTAAAAAAGTATTATCGCCAAGCGGTTAAAGATTATGATACTGCGTTCTACGCGACTTTGTTTTCTGATAATCATGCAATGCTGGTTAATATTTTAAGCAATGAAATCCAAGCCCATTTAAAAACAAAAGAAAAGTTGCTCGCGTTAGAGGCGTTGTTAGGAAAATTGCTAAGCCGCATTTTACGTCCATTAAAACAAGAGGTTGAAATAAATATCAAAAACGCTTTACCTCAATTATTAATCGCGCGAGACCACGTTTTATTCAGCCTTTCTGATAGCAACCAAGACAAACCTTTTTTAATGTTAAGTTTAGGTCAGTTGGCTTTGCGTCATTATCGAATGCAGCCCGAATTACCGATTGTGGTGTTGCGAATCGCTGAATCACTGTTTAAATATACGGTGAAGTTGGCGTTCTTAGCCCATGAAAAAGATAGTCATTATGATGCAACTTATATTCAAAGTTATGCTAATGGTTTATTAGGGCAAATTTGTGAGTATTACATTCAAAGCCCCAACCCTGATGTGGCAAAAAATGCTTACCGTGCTTGTACTAATAATCTGCTGATAGGACAACCGATTGCAAAGGAAATTGCCTGTCAATATTGTTCGGAACATCAACAAGCCTGTGTGGATAATACTCAAGACATTTTATTTTGCACCGAAGATAGTAATGCAAATACATTAGCCGCGTATGAAGTAGGGTTATTGCAAACGCGAACCGCGATTAGTTATGCTCTGCAAAATGCTGAAACTTATACGCCGAGTTTGCTGTATTTATGGTATTGGCATGTGGGGCGAATGTTACAAAATAAAGCAAAACTGGTTTGTGAACAACAGTCTATACTGGAATGTAACCAACTTTTATATGATGCTTTGCTGGCTTATCAAAATGCAGTGCAAGTGCTGCAACCAATTCAATCGGAACTGATTACAGGGCAGCGTAACAGTCAAGAAGCATTGCAAGAAAGAATTAAGCCCGTCTATTTTGATTTGGCTGAATTACTATTGCAACATGCGGAACAAAATCCACAACAACGGCAGAATTTGTTAGAAAGTGCGATTCAGAGTATTGAATCTGTTAAGAAAACAGAATTACAGGAATACTTTCAATCAAATTGCTTGTTAGATGATGAAAACGATGTATTGTATAATTTACTGACAGGTTTGATGCAATACCATCTAAATCCAGCCTTAAAATTGGATAAACTATCGCCTGAATTGCAATTAAAACTCAGACAAAAAGATTTAGTCATCCCCGATGTTAATGCAGCTTTGTTGTATCCGATTATTTTTGAAGACCAGATTTCCTTATTGCTACGTTTGGCTAATGGCGATATTCATCATATCAAACAAAATAAGCCCAATATTGCGCATAAAATCAAGGAGCAGGTTTATCGATTACGGCAAAATTTGGAAACGGAAAGCCGCAATTATAAACGTGAAGCCAAAAGCCTGTATAAATTGCTTATCAGTCCAATAGGTGATTTATTACAGCAAAATCAAGTTGAAACGTTAATTATTGTCCCTGACGAATTATTACGCACCATTCCCTTTGCCGCGTTATTAAACCCTAAAACTGGGCAATTTCTAATTCAAGAAGTCGCTTTAGCAACGATTCCAAGTTATGACTCCATTGCAAATAATAAGCATCCTATTCATCAATTTTCTATTTTATTGAATGGCTTGTCGCAGCAAGTGGAAGCTGATTTTCCTCCTTTAGAAAATGTAGAGTCTGAAATTCAGAATATTCAAGCATTGTTTAAGCAGCCAATGGTTTTACTTAATCAGCAATTTACCTTGGATAATTTTTCTAATAGCATGAAATTAAAACCTTATTCAATCATACATATTGCATCACATGGACAATTCAACGCTGACCCAACGAAAACTTTTTTGCTTACATTTGATGGGCGTTTGAATATTGATGGTCTGGAAACTGTACTAAAATCAAACCAAAAACAAGGTCATCCTGTTGCATTATTAACTTTGAGTGCATGTCAAACTGCGGCGGGTGATGAGCGAGCTGCTTTGGGTATTGCTGGTGTTGCGATTAAGTCGGGGGCACAAAGTGCATTGGCAAGTTTATGGTCGGTCAAAGATGATGCAACGTCGCGTTTAATGCAGGCGTTTTATCAACAATTAACCCAAATGTCTAAGGCTAAAGCATTTCAAGCAGCGCAAAAACAATTGATTGAAGCAGGCGATCACCCAAATCATTGGGCGGCATTTTTATTAATTGGTAGTTGGTTGTAAATTATTTGGGGTTATGGGTAGAGACAGTAGAGGCAAGGGATGCCTTGTCTCTACGAGATTTATATGAAGTTAAGATGATTATTGCGTTGTTGAAACCTCACCAAAATCATCAATAAGCTCGAAACAAGGTTTTAAACGCTGACAACTGGTTTTTTGATATGCGCTTAATTCTGCTTGGCGTAAAGAGGCTTCTGCTTCCAAAGCTTGAGGTAGTTTCTTAATCGTTTTGCACCAGTCATCACAATAGATTGGTTTGTTCGCACTCAGTACAACGGCATGTTTAAATTTGGATAATGCGTCTTTAAATCTGCCAGTTGCTTTCAATACATTGCCCCAAGCATGATAAGTTGAAGCCTGTCTTGGATTGGTTTTGACGTAAGTTTCATAGTAAACCAACACTTCCTTATTAGGATAGCCTACTTGTTTCAAGGTACTACCCCATGCTTTGAGCATCCACATCGGCAATTTATCGTGTTTCAATGCAGCTTCTTTATAAATGTTGAGCGCATCATCAAATTTTTCTTGCTCTCTCAATGAACGAGCCCAAAAAGCATACACCCAATCATATAATACTTCATTCATTTTTTCTTTAGTATTTTTAGCCAACATATATTTATCTTTAGCAGCGTTATATTGCTTCAATTTATCCAAAGTGTATCCCCAATTCGCATAGATAATCGCTTTGTAATTCGTATTGCTGCTAGACATGGTTTCAATTGATAGCTGATATTTGCTGACAGCTTGCTCATACTGTTCTAATTTACGCAATGTATCGGCCCAATCTCCATAAATAGAAGACGGTGTGCGATCATGATAAGCATTGCTATAGGCTTGATAATAAGACAACATTTCCAATAATGGACTACCCATTTCTTTCAATGCTACTTTCCAATCGCGCAAAATCCAAGAGTCTAATTTATCTCTGGCTGTTGCCTGCTTGTACACGGCTATGGCTTGCTCATATTTCTGCTGTTTCTGTAAAGCGTAACCCCAGTTTCCATAAATCCATAAAATTTGTGGATTCAAAGTTAGCGCATGTTTATATTTTTGGATGGCATCTTCATAATTCTTCAATTTTAACAATGCCTCACCCCAGTTCGCGTAAATAATTGCATAGTCTGGATCACTATTATCTAAGCGCAAAGCCTTTGAATATTTCGCAGCGGCTTTATCATATTGTTTCATTCGATAAAGTGCATCGCCCCAAAACGCATAAGCTAAGTAATAGGCTGGGTTTTCCGCCAATGCTTGTTGGTATTTTTCAATCGCCGCGTAAGGTTCTTCACGTAGCAAAATATTACCCCAATTTGCATAAATCAGTGATTTTTGTATAAACGAGCCGTTCTTCAGAGCTTGACGATAAACTGAAAAGGCTTGATGTTTTTGATTCAACTTAATATAGGCTTGGGCTAAACGTGAATAAACTGCTAAATTATTTTGCCCTTCTTGTAATTTAAGCGCATGTTTATACTTTTGGATGGCTTGTCTGTACATTTCGTCATCGCTATTTCTATCACCATAAGCAATGAGAACATCGCCACTGATGATACTATTAACAGGATTGTTTGGTGTAAGAAAATCTGCTTTTTCTAAGCTTTTTAATGCGTTATCATATTCTTCTAAAGTTTTTAACCAACAACCAAGCAAGGTGAAAGCAGTAGATTTTTCATCATCAGAGTTAACGGCTTGCAATTGTAATTCTGAAATTAAATCACTTAATTTATTCAAGCTTTTTTGGCTGCCTTCAAAACAATAATTGATACCAATAGGCAACGGTGCAAGTGTTCGCGCAACATATTCGCCAGCCGCCTCAATCGCTTTATTCACATCGGAATGATGTAATGTTTTAGAAGGTCGTCCCGTAATTCGCACTGTTACCATGTATTTTTGGTCTTTTTCAATCAGTTCACCATAAATACGATTTTGTTGAATACCAAATAAATCAGATAGATAATTCATAATGACATCAAGTGATAAGCCAATACCTGGTACGGAAATATTTTGCGCTTTATTTAATCCTTGAAACTGCATTGACATGGCTTGTTCATTTGTCACAATTGGAGAGGCTGCAACTAATGAGCTTGGTTTTTGAAGTTTTTGTAGCCATGAGGATTTTTCTTTTTGTTTCAACATCAAAGGTGATGTGATTTTAAGATTGGTCAGTCGAATTTGTTCACCAAGCTGGTAGGCAACGACTTTTCCTGTATAACCATCTTTTGATAAATCACTGGGGACTTGAAATGCTTCAATAGTTAAATCATAACGGATGAGTTCATAAGCAGCTAAGAATACAATCAATAAAAAGAGTGCAGATAACATGAACTTAATTATTTTCGGATATAGCTCTCTTGCTCGAGAGAAAAAACCAGTAATGCGTTGCCAAGTTGTTACGCGATGGGATAGTCTAATTGCAGTCATTGATTGCACCATTGTTCAGTACATATCAGCCCATTCTAACACAGCATTAATGTGAAATTATATGTTCAATCTGCAAACGAGCCATTCTAAATTTGGACAATATATGCTTTAATATTCAATTGATTACTATGGATTTTAAAATAGAGGTCTTTTTAACTAGTATGAATAATCTAAAAATGCCTTACTGAACTCATA
>JAYQWJ020000025.1:0-4701 GCA_035829175.2 Candidatus Albibeggiatoa psychrophila | reverse complement strand
TTTTTTCACTGACTCCCAAATAGAATTTGGGAGTTAGAATATCTACTAAAAAATCAACCAACACACTGACATTTTTCCTAACATTTCGTTTATTATTACGCCTTACTTACAGAAAATCTTCAAAAGTAGAACAATCATGTTAACGCCAAAACGTTTAAATACCCGCTCAGAACAATTTGAAACCGAATTAAAACAACTGCTTGACTGGCAATCCGTCTCAGACGAAGCCGTTGTAAATACCGTTAAAGAAATCTTAAACGCGGTGCGTACCCAAGGCGATGCGGCTTTATTAAACTACACTCAAAAATTTGATAAATTACAAGCACAAACAGGGAGTGAATTAAAAGTCAGCCCTGAAACAATGCAACACGCTTTAGACCGTTTAGACCCAAAACAACGTGAAGCACTAGAAAAAGCCGCCGCAAGAGTCCGAAGCTACCACGAACATCAAAAACAAGATTCTTGGCAATACGAAGAAGCCGATGGCACAATTTTAGGTCAACAAGTCACCGCATTAGACAAAGTCGGCTTATATGTTCCCGGTGGCAAAGCGGCTTATCCCTCATCAGTATTAATGAATGCAATTCCTGCAAAAGTGGCGGGAGTAGAAAATATCATCATGGTCGTGCCAGCACCCAATGGCGAATTAAATGACATGGTATTAGCCGCAGCGAGAATTGCAGGCGTTGACCAAGTGTTTACGATTGGCGGTGCGCAAGCGGTTGCAGCCTTAACCTATGGTACAGAAACCGTGCCCCGAGTCGATAAAATTGTAGGGCCGGGAAATATCTACGTTGCGACGGCAAAAAGCTTGGTTTTCGGTACAGTCGGGATTGATATGATTGCAGGCCCTTCCGAGATTTTAGTGATATGCGATGGCAAAACCAATCCTGATTGGATCGCAATGGATTTATTTTCTCAAGCCGAACACGACGAACAAGCCCAGTCCATTTTATTGTGTCCTGATGCAGACTTTATCGAATCAGTTCAAACCAGTATGGATAAATTGCTTGCTGAAATGCCACGAGCAGAAATTATCAAAACCTCGATTAATGAACGGGCTGCATTGATTCAAGTGCAAGATTTAGAAGAGGCGATTCAAGTTGCGAATATGATTGCGCCTGAACATTTAGAATTATCAGTTGATGACCCGCAAATGTGGGCAAAAAAAGTCCGTCACGCTGGGGCTATTTTCATGGGACGCTACACGGCTGAAGCATTGGGCGATTATTGTGCTGGGCCAAATCACGTTTTACCGACTTCGCAAACCGCACGCTTTTCCTCACCATTAGGCGTATACGATTTTCAAAAACGCTCGTCTTTGATTATGTGTTCGGATGAAGGGGCGCATGTTCTAGGACAAACTGCGTCGGTGTTGGCACACGGGGAAGGCTTAACGGCTCACGCACGTTCTGCGGAATATCGGATTAAATCATAAAGAGTTTAAAAACAGGACTACTGGAGAAAGTAACTTCAGTAGTCTTGATCAATGCTTTTAAATTTAATAACTTAAGCCGCTTTACTTTTTGCGTATTTACGACGGAATTTATCAACACGACCCGCAGTATCAATAATTTTTTGTTGACCTGTATAAAACGGATGGCATTCTGAACACACGTCGAGGTGAATCCCTTTACCCGCAGTTGAGCGTGTTTTAAAGACGTTTCCACAACTACAAGTTACTTCTATTTCTTCATATTTAGGATGAATTTTTGCTTGCATAGCACCAAAACCTTTACACTTACTCATCGGAATGTTAAGCGATCAAATTCTAAAGAAAAACTGTTAAATTATCAAGTGGTTTTACAACTTCTGGCATTTATTTACTTATCCAACACCATAGAATCAAACAATAGAATCAAACAAAGCTTGCATATCCTCATCTTTTGCCACAGGCGGCAACAACATTTCCCGACTGAGTTGACGTTTACTTTCCAATAAAGTATTCAAACGCACATCAAAACTATGTTCTTTATATTCGGGATGAATCGCCAACGGATAATATACATGCACCACTTTTTTCTGTCCCAAACGATAAGCACGACCCGTACATTGATCTTCAACCGCAGGATTCCACCAACGCGATAAATGAATCACATGATTAGCCGCCGTCAAAGTTAAACCCACACCGCCTGCCAATGGAGAAATAATAAAGACATCAAAGCCTTGTTTGCGTTGAAATTCATTTACCCGTTCCTGACGTTTCAAACCACTGACCGTGCCATTAATCAACATCGGATGCACCCCATAACGCCGCTCAATTAAAGCCATGATTTGGCGTTGAATATGCTGCGATTCTAAGAAAATAAGCACTTTTTCCTGTTTTTTATGAATCTCTTCCAACAATTCAAAAGTTTTGGCAAAACGCGCAGACTGTTGAATATATTCCTCATCAATTTCTTGAATTTCCATTGGATGCACAGGATGCAATGAAATCGTCCGCAATTGGTGCAACGCATCAAGCATCGCGCCCGGTTGAGTGCTTTCACGGGTTTCCTTAATCACTTCTGAATAACGTCGCTCTTGCATCGGCGGCATGGTTGGTTGCAACTTCTCAGGCAATAAATGGATTTGACTGCTTGGCAAACTGGTTAAATGGTCTTCCTTCATGCGCCGTAACATAATCGATGGAATTTTATTTTTGGTTTCCGTCAAGCGTGGTTTGAGTAATTTTAGATTATCAAGGTCTTTTTCATAAAATTGGCTAAAACTCTTCAAATCTCCCAAATAACCGGGGCTGGCAGTATCAATAATACACCACAAATCAGCAAGGCGGTTTTCAATCGGCGTACCCGTCATTGCTAACACAAATTCAGTGTGCATCGCTTTTGCCGCTTCAGTCATCAACGTACCGGGGGTTTTGATTTTTTGCACCTCATCGAAAATAATCGCACAGAACTGCAATGCACCGAAACTATGCTGATAATCGCGTAACGTCTCGTAAGTTGCCAGAATCCAATCTGCATTTTGCAAGCGTTCTTTATCCAATAACGGCACACCTTGTTCCATTTCTCGACCATCATTAACCCGCAATTCTTTCAACGATTTACCATAAGCAGGCTGACATTCACCCAAACTGGGCATATTAAAATGGCGTTCATGTTCCTCTTGCCAATTTTTCAGTAATCCCGTTGGCGCGACAATTAAAATCGGATTGGTTTCAATTTCATCTGCACGCATTCGTTCTTTAAGCCACACCATAAAAGCCAATGATTGCAAAGTCTTACCTAAACCCATATCATCCGCCAACAATGCCCCCGCACTGCCACAACACCAATGCTGTTGCGCCCAATTTAAGCCTTCCACTTGATGCGGTTTCAATGAAGTTTCTAAAGCATCAGGCAGCCCTAATTTTGGTTTTTTACGCGGCTTTAAGCTTTTGAAATAATGTAATTCTGTTAAGTTATCATCGATTTTTAAAGTGATTTTACTGTTTTGCTCAATAATCGTATTTTGGGCTTTTTCATACGGCGTTTGTCCAATCGACTGTCCACTGCCATCATGCGGCATCCACGATTCAGCTTGCTTTTGCACCCAAGGAATTACTTTTTGTTCCCATAAACCAATTTCATTGACTCGCTGAGAATATTCACCTGTTTCGACAAAAAGAGCTTCTAATACATTGTCTTCAAAATGATCTTCTAACGCTTTGCGTAAATAACTGCGTGGATTTTTAACAAATGCTTTACGTTGTTCTGGTTTGGCTTTTTGCTGTTTATGCACTACATCTAATGCTTGATTCAAAGCCTCATCGACGACCACATACCAACCATCTTGTAAAACATAACGCGATTTAGCTTGTTTGGATTGTTTAAATCTATCGGCAAAAATAGTTTGATTTTCAGTCGGTAACAAGTTTTGTGCGGTTTGCTGTGATAAGCTTTCATTGTCAACTTTCGGCGGCTTAATCAACACAGGATTGAAATCAATCTCACCGTCATTATTTTGTTGAATATCCAAGCTAAATGCTGTGGCATGAACCACTTTAGTATTTTTCAAATAACCATGAGTTTGAATTGCTTTTGCTGATTCTTCGGGTAAAAAATCACTTAACTTGCCCCAAGCCAGAAATCGTGCTTCTAAATTATCAGGTTGAGTTTGATTAAATTGCGCCATGCCTTCGACCAAAGAATAGTATGGCTCGGCAATCCGATAAAATTGTGAACCCGCTTTTAAAATCGCACCTTGCTGCTGCGTGGATAGAATCGGCTGACCATTTTGGCGTTGCCATTGATATTGAAAATTAAAATCAGGCTGATCTAACGTACCTTTATGGTCAATATCTAAAATGAACGGAATCGGACGTGGTAAATTAAGCCAAGCGGCTTGGGTATTGGTGATTTCAGCAACCCATTGAGAATTCAGCAAAAAACTAGATTCATCTTTCTGAGTTAAATGCTGCAACCCTGATTCTTCTTGCAATTCCACTTCACCCAATAAAAACGATGCGCCTGCAAAAGTTTGTTTATTGGCTAAAGTAATCCATTTTGAAATCGCAATAGGCTGGTCTTGTTCAAGAAGTTGGATGTTGACTTGATTATCTTCAACTGTCCATTTAAAAGTTTGAATTACTTGGTTTTGACTCGGTTTTTTGTTTTTTTTACGAAATAACATGAAAAATCTAGCTTCCTTGTTAGATTGCAATCGCTGCAACTTATATGACGTTAGGCTATCATATATTCAAGTCTAAAATTGAGATAC
>JAYQWJ020000024.1:0-14875 GCA_035829175.2 Candidatus Albibeggiatoa psychrophila | reverse complement strand
AAAGCATTGTTAGCAGAATTGCATCAGCTCAATAGCCAAAGTTAAGTTTGAGGAGTGCAAATTTACTTGAGCAAGATAAATCTTGCACTCCTTTGTATAATGCGGCTTAAAAAATCTTGTCTCCTCGCGGCGCACTTAAATGAAAAGGTGCTGGATTGATAATGGGTTCACGTTGCAATATCAAATCTGTCAATAATCGCGCCGAAGCCAAACCTAATACAATACCATTGCGAAAATGTCCTGTATTAACAAACAATCCTTCAATATCAGGATGTTGTCCAATGTAAGGAATGCCGCTTGGCGAACCGGGGCGCAAGCCTGCCCATTGATGTACCACGGTATAATCAGTTAAACGTGGAATCACACTAAATGCCAAATATTTTAAATCTTCCAATGCCGTCAGGGTTGTCACTTTTTTAAAACCAGCATCCTCAACCGTACTGCCCACCAAAACATGACCATCTCGACGTGGAATAACATAATGATTATTCGCCAAAACAATGCGTGAAACCAAACCCGGTTGCGCTTCAAACATAATCATCTGTCCACGAATCGGGCGAATATTGGCATCAACCCCTAAAGAAGATAATAACTCGCCACTCCAAGCACCTGCGGTCACAACCACATAATCCGCTCCAAATTCATCTTGTTCGGTTTCAATCCCATAAATTTTATTTTGGCGCGAACAAATCTTGGTTACAGATTGATGTTCTTTAACCTCAATTCCAGCTAAATCAAGGGCTTTACATAATGATTTCATCATACGAGGATTACGCACCTGACCAACATCAGGAAACCATAACGCGCTATCATATTCGCCTAATTCGGACTCTATTTCGCTTAAAGCCTTGCTGTCTAACCGCTCCATTGGCATCTTATATTGTGCAGCCCATGTCTTAGCTTGCTCCACTTCCGCCGTATCTAAAATCAAAAAACCATTGCGAATATATTCAGGATCAATTTTGGTGCGCTGATACAAATCATCAAAAAAATCAGGGTAATGGGTTTGACTCCAGTGTGCCAACTGGTTGACACAATCAGGATAACGCCAAGGATAAAGTGGTGATAAAATCCCGCCACCAGCCCATGACGATTCCTGACCTAAAGTATTTTTTTCAATCAGAGTGACGGTTAAACCTTCTGCTTGTAAATGTAATGCCGTCAACATTCCACTGACACCGCCACCAATGACAAGGCAATTAGACAATGTAAACTCCTTACCAAAAGGTTTCTTGTTGGATGAAATTATCCCACTCTTTAGCAATTTCAGTGAGATGAGTTTGATGTAAATGTGCATACCAACCCGCGAGAAAATAACGTGCAGGTTCATCTTCAGCTAATTCTAGTTGAGTTATTAATAGCTCTGATATGTTAATAGCATTCAAAATGTCTAAATTATCTTGTAAGGATAATAATGCTTTTTTAAACGGTTTTGTGGTTCTCTTAGGGTAAAGCTCTGAAAAAAAACGGATGCCATAACTCAATTTTTTAACCATGATTTGTAATTCATGCCTCGCATCAGGCTCAAGTTTGGTTAAATACTGGGCTTTTTTGCAAATACGCTCATATTTTTTTTGTAAAATTTTACTCGTAAAGGCTTGAATCGGTTGCTCTAATTTAGAAAGCATTTTTTTATCTGCATTCTCGCGCCAAGTTTGCGCAGTCAACCATTGTCCTAGCGTTAATAAGAAACAGGTATAACGTGAGGAACGCAAGGCTTCGCGGACATTGATATAGGCTTGCTTTTGTAATGCTTTGATTTTTTTTAAGACAGGATTAAGCTTATCTAGCTGCTGCGGGCTTATATTTTGTGCTGTTTGTAAGGTCAATAGAAATACGTCCCAATCTCTCGCCACAGCTAATATATCACTTATCCATTTAATTTCGTCCCGCAACCATTGATTTGTACTAGCAGGAATCAGTGTTTTATATAAGCTAAATACAGAGCGCAATCGTCGTAATGCCACTTGCATTTGATGCACACCTTCAATATCGCGTCCATACAACACCATATCCTCATTGGCTTGCAGATGAGCGGTGCAGTGCCAACAAATTTGCTCAAAACTTTGTTCTGCGCTTAAATCCACATTGAGTTTTGCAGCACCTGATTTATGATATTGCAAGGCTTGGGAATGATGTAAACCATAACCTCGTGCTGCTTTGCTGTGATTTTCTAAAGTGAGCGGAATTTTTTGTTGAAAGTCTAAGGCTAATTGATACAGTTTAACGGGAGAGCCTGCTTTGAGTTCCAATTCAACTTCATTCAACGGCAAGCGATGATTATTTGCTCTCACTTCACCTTGGTCTAATACAACTTCAACTAAACTACCATCATCAAAGCCCACATCCCATTGGGTGCGAATAAAATCAGTTGTGAAAACAGGCTGAATCGATTGGCGTTTTTCCAGATTCTGACACCATTTAGGTAGTACTTTTTTTGGTAACACGCTGAAATCAGGTGTATCGCCATTAATATTTGTTTCCCATTCTTGACGTTGGTGCAAACCACCACAACCCGTGCCTGCTGTTTTCATGGTTTGGATGCGTTCATCCCCAATATGACGCACTCTTAAACCAATTCTGGCTTGTGAGAAATCATGCTCTGGCGTATCAAAATAGGTATTATATAAACTTTTTGGCTCAAATTGCGTTGCAGCTTGCAGTGAAGGCAATTGAGCAAAATCGCTAGCATGTTCAGGCGCGATGCGTAATTTAAGCTCAGTTTCATTAGGCATTGGCTTGGAATGTTCCCTGTAACAACGGTCTGAATCACTAAGTATACTACGTGTTGTTTGGATTTTCGATTGAGATTAGCTAACAATTGTAAATTTATTGAACTTAGCAAAATTTATACGGTTTATAGACAATAATCTTAAACCTATATAATTTAAATATTGTTCATTGAGAAAAAATTTAGAGTTTGAGATATTTTTAAACCATATTAATGAGCAAAAATAGTCTATGTTTGATTGTTGAATTAAATCTTGCTAATTTAACCCAGAATCAGTACAATTCCAGCCCTTTCTTGAAATTAAGCTATTCAAATTAATGGAAATTTATAAGCAATTTAGTATCGAAGCAGCCCACTTTTTACCTAATGTGCCAGAAGGTCACAAATGTCGGCGTTTACATGGTCACTCATTTCAAGTAACACTTGTTGTCTGCGGTGATGTAGATAAAGAAATGGGCTGGGTTATCGATTTTTCTGATATTAAACAAGCTTTTAAGCCTTTTTATGAGCAGCTTGACCACCATTGTTTAAATGATGTTGAGGGCTTAGAAAATCCAACCAGCGAAAATCTTGCTCACTGGATTTGGCAACACTTAAAGCCTGCATTACCTCAATTGTGTCGTATTGAAATTAAAGAAACTTGTACCAGTGGTTGTATTTACACTGGCGAATGAGTTCCTAAAAAGTAAAGCTTGCTCAATAGTTTAAAATACGGTCTCTTGCTTTTTGAATGACACTTGATCGCCCCACATATTGACAATTTTACAAAATAAATCAGCGGTTTGTTCTGCATCATACTGAGCTGAATGCGCTTGTTTGCCATCCCAACCTAAACCTGCTGCTCGCACCGCTTTTGCTAATACGGTTTGTCCAAATGCCAAGCCTGCCAAAGTCGCGGTATCAAAGGTGCTAAAGGGATGAAATGGATTGCGTTTAATGTGTGCCCGCTCAACTGCCGAGTTTAAAAAATTTAAATCAAAGCTGGGATTGTGCCCAACAAGAATCGCACGGGTGCAATGGGTTTCACGCAAGGCTTGGCGAATGGGTTGAAAAATGGTTTTGAGGGCTTCTTCTTCTGATACAGCAAATCGAAAAGGATGAAATGGGTCGATACCTGTAAATTCTAATGCGGCTTTTTCCAAGTTAGCCCCTTCAAATGGTTCAACATGACAAAAATAACTTTTATCTCGTTCCCACAAACCTTTTTCGTTGGTACGCAATAAAACGGCCGCGATTTCTAACAAGGCATCGGTTTTATGATTAAAGCCTGCAGTTTCAACATCGACAACAACAGGTAGATAGCCCCGAAAACGATTTGAAATAGAGAAAGTTTCAGAAGATAAATCATTATAATTTGAGATAGGCATAAAGTCGTTTTTTAGATAAATATCAAGGCTAAGAAGCTATTAAAAGCAATTTGGTTAAACTATGCTTTATATTAGTGTTATTGTCAAATCTGAGGGAACAGAAAACTACGCGCTATAGATTTCTTGGCGAATTTGGGTTTTATTTTCACGGTTAGCAGTCCACGATTGCCAACGCATAATGGCTGCTTCAAGTTCTTCTAATTTAATGGGTTTTGCAACATAATCATCCATACCCGCAGCTAAACATCTTTCTCTATCGCCTTGTAAGGCATGTGCTGTCATTGCAATAATATAAGGGCGTTGTCCAATCGGCCAGCTATCTAAAATCTTGCGGGTTGCTTCTAAACCATCTAGTTCAGGCATTTGAATATCCATCAAAACAATATCATATAAATGCTGATTAACCGCATCAACCCCTTCCAAACCATTGCTGACAATATCGATTTCATAACCTAATTTCCGTAGTATCAATTGCCCTACTTTTTGATTGGTTTGATTATCTTCAACTAATAAAATGCGTAAGTTTGTAATCGGTGCAATCGGAACTGCGTGGATTAAATTGGTTTTGTGCTTATCTGTGATGGTATCCAATATTACGGTGAGATGAAATGTTGTACCGTAATGGATTTCACTTTCAACCCACAACGTCCCACCCATCAATTGACATAGCTGCTTACATAAAGCCAAACCAATTCCTGTACCCCCATGATGACGAGTGCTAGAAGTATCAACTTGGGTAAAAGGTTGGAATAAACGTTCACGTCGTTCAGGAGAAATACCTATGCCTGTATCTTTAATCGTAATATATAACTCAGTTTGTTGTTGGGTTCGATTCATGTCTTCGGATTTATTGCTAATAGCACGTGCTGTCAGTGATAATACAACTTCACCTTGTTCAGTAAATTTCACTGCATTATCTAACAAATGAGCTAGTATTTGATGCAAGCGTTCCATGTCGCCAATTAAGCGTTCAGGTGCTTTACCATCGTAGAGTAAAGTCAAATTTAAATGTTTTGATTTCACCTTGTTACGGGTTGCTTCCATCATGTCATCAATCAAGGCTTTTAGCTTAAACACCTTGGGCTGCAAAACCAATTTACCTGCTTCAATTTTAGAAAAATCCAGAATACTATCAATGAGACGTAAAAATTCATCACCACTTTGACTTACCGTTGTCACTAATTCTTTCTGCTCAACGGATAATTTAGTGTCCATTAATAAATGACTCATATTAACAACTGCATTCAGCGGGGTACGCAATTCATGACTGATATTAGCAAGGAAATCGCTTTTAGCATTATTTGCTGTCTCTGCTGCATTTTTTGCGTCTAATAACAATTCTTCAGTACGTGTAATGTGCCAAAATATCATAAACGCAACCCCCAATCCCAATAAAATCCCCGAAATACCTGCAACTAACATTAAAATATAACCTTCTCGATGTATCTGTGTGGTTTCGGTAAAGGCATTATTCGATGCAGTTTTTTGTAATTTAACAAGTTTAAATAGAGATTCGCGCACCGCTTGCTGGACAGGAATAATATATTGATTCATTAATATTTGGATGTCTGTTTTTTGGTCATCAATTAACAGTTCAGCAAATTCTTGTTGTTTAATCGAAGCTTCGCGCGTCAATGGAAAAGTGTAATTGATCAGAGCGTTTTCACTGTTAGATAATGGCATCCGCAGTAATTCAGAACGGGCTTGCATAAAGTCACTCGCCAAATTATTGAACTGCATATATGAATCTTCTCTGACAAAAGGATCATCAGTTAAATACATAATTTGCAATGCAACAACACGCTCTCGCGCTGAATTTAGCATCGTGTATGCCAGCTCAGTTTTAACATTATTTTCTTGAACAATCTCATTGACATGGTTTTTTAATACCTGCATCCGCGCCAAACCTGTGAGCGTAATCACAAATAGCAACAGCAATACGACACTAAAACCTATGGTAATAATGTATTTATTAGTGACAATATTGTTCATAATTTAATGGCTAACCAACTCGGTAAACTTGTTGTAGCTGAGATTTACCTTTTAAGCTTACAGGAGCTAAGGCTTCAATACTATAGTCTATAGGATTTGGGTTATTGTGCTGAATGGATTTTAACATTGAGTCTGAAATGATGACTTCTCCGCGATCAGCCATACTGACTAAACGAGATGCAACATTAACAGTATCACCAATAACAGTATAATTCATATAGTTAGGTGAACCCACATTACCAACAATCAATTCACCTTTATTAATCCCAATCCCTAAGCCTACATCAACGTCATAAGTATCACGCCAAGAGTGGTCTAGCGCGATAAATTCTTTTTGCATATCCATCGCAGCATCTAAAGAACGGATTGGCGCATCTTCCTGATGGAATGGCACACCAAAGCCTATGAGCAAACAATCCCCTGCCATATTGAAAATCGTACCATCATAACGATAGCCGACTTCGGTGAGCATGGTGAAAAATTCATTTAATAAACTAACGACATCGGTTGGTTTTAACATTTCCGACATTGCAGTAAAACCACGCAAATCTGCAAATAAAATGACCGCATCTAAACGATTTTTTTGGTCAGCTAATGTCACTTCGGCTTTATCAGGATGAATTAGAATTTCATCGACCAACTTTGGCGACACATAGCGTTTAAACATGCTTTTAAGATGTTGATTTTGTGCTTCTTCCAATTCAGAACGAGCCAGTTGATAGCGTAATAATGAACGAACCCGCGCCATTAATTCTTCACGGTTAATCGGTTTAGACAAGAATTCATCAGCACCCGCTTGAATGCCTTTAATACGGTCATTTTGTCCATCCAAAGCGGTAATTAATACCACAGGCGTTAACACACTTTCAGGACGGTCTTTAATTTTGGTACAGACTTCAAAACCATCCATGCCCGGCATCATCACATCAGAAAGTACAATATCGGGGTCTTTTTCTATCACGAGTTTGAGTGCGTCTTGACCTGAATTCGCGGTTAATACTTGATAACCTTCTTCACGCAAATAGGTGCTGAGCAATAAAGTATCATAAGGCTGGTCATCAACCACCAATAAGGTAACATCACTAGGATCACGAACCGTATTGAGCATTGAGGTTTCATTATGGTGCGCGGGTTCATCATCAAAATCGGCTAAATCTATGACTGCTGCCGCATCAATTTCTTCCATAATCGGCGGTACTGTCCGTACTTCAGTATTTTCCGCGCCAGTTTCGCTGATCTGAGTATTAACTGTAACTGCTTGTTCAGGCTCTTCGCCTAATAGTTTGCTCAATGCTTGACGTAATAATTGATATTCATGTTCTAATGCAGGCAGTAAATCTGTCACCGATGCTAATTCATTGTTTTTGCCAGCGGACTCAAATTCTGTACTCACATCTGCAATCGCATTTGCCCCTAAATTTCCACTACTAGATTTCAGTGTATGTGCAGCAGCTAAGAGATTTTTCGCATTTTGTTGCTGAATTGCTTGGCGTATATCAACCATTAAAGGTTCAGCATCTTCAATATAGGTTTGAACTAATTCCGCCACAATTTCAGGTTCATCTTCACCCACCAATGCAATCAATACATCTTGGATATCCTGCATTAAACTTTCTACGGTTGTGGTTGACTCATAGACAGGTGCTACAATCGGCGTTGTTTCTGCTTGTTGTGGATTTAGAATATATTGAATTGCATCAACTGTTTGCTGATAATGCTGAGAAACTTGCTGATACAAAACATCACTACCTGTTAAATCTTCATTTCTACCTTTGGTTTCCAACTGAGTACACAAGTCAGCTAATGTCATCAAACCAAGATTGCCGCTACTGGATTTGAGACTGTGGGCAGCTTGTAAAACCGCGTTAGGATCTATATTTTGAATCGCGTTATTTAAATCAACCACTAATTTATCTGATTCTTCTTGATAGGATTTTAATAAATCTTCAAATAATTCAGGGTCATCGCCACCAACTAATTCTGAGAGACTTTCCTTAATCTCATGCGCCAATTGAGAACAGGATGATACAGATGTGGTTTCAGCAATCAAGGTTTCAGATAGGCTTTCAGTGTCACTTACATCATCAATGACTTCAACAACTTCTAGTTCTTTACCAATCACAATATGTAGAGCTTGACGGATATTTTGATATTCTTTTAATAAGGCGGTTACTTTTACATCAGCCTCAGTCATATCGCCTTCACGCCCTTGCTTTTCAAGCACTCTACTCATCTCAGATAGTTTCATTGCACCTAAGCTTGCACTACTGGATTTTAAACTGTGAGACGCTTGTTCCATCAATTTAGGGTCTTGCTGCTCTATTGATGTTGATAAATTCTGCACCAATATTTGACTACTATCTAAATAGGTTATGGCAAGTTCGGTTACAATTTCACCTTCGGCCTCACCAATAAGATTGATAAAAGCTTCTTTAACTAATTCAACTAATTCATTCACTTGAGTTGAAGTGTCTGTCGGCGTTGCAACAGATGCAGCTATCTCTGGCTGTTTAGTTTTTGGCTGCTTAACTTCGGTAAAATCAGTGACTTCTATTGCTTGTTGTTGCAAGATGGCATCTTTATAAACGCGTGGGCAACGTCTTAATGCAGCAATTAAATCTTCTGGGCGTATCGGTTTGGTGACATAGTCATCCATGCCAGCTTCTAAACATTTTTCCCGATAACCCCGTAACGCATGAGCTGTCATTGCGACAATATAAGGTCTTGTTTCTGGCGTATTGCAATGGGCTCGAATCTGTTTAGTCGCTTCAAATCCATCCATGATAGGCATTTGCACATCCATCAATATTGCGTCATATTGCCGTTTTTTAACCGCATCAACTGCTTCAGCACCATTATTTGCAATATCAATTGCCAAGCCTTTTTTCGCACTAAAACCCATACGGTCAAGCAGCAGTATCGCCACTTTTTGATTGGTTAAATTATCTTCTGTCAACAGAATGCGCAATGGTTTTTCATCAGACAATAAACCACTATTTAATGTGTTAGCACTCTTCTTAAGCTTGATTGATGGCTTAGGATGAATCATTTTATGGGCGTAAATATCAATTAAACAGTCAAACAATTGTGATGATTTAACAGGCTTATTGAGATAGGCTGCAAATAAATTCATGTCCACATCAGCTTGTTGTCTGCCGAGAGAGGTCAACATCACTAATGGTAATTCACTGGCACTATATTGTTTACGAATCTGCCGTGCCAAGGTCATACCATCCATCACAGGCATTTGCATATCTAAGATGGCTAAGCTAAATTTGGTTTTATCATGCAGTTGCTTCAATGCCTCTTCACCCGACATTGCTTCAATGGATTCCATACCCCAATGATGCAATTGCAAATTCAAAATACGCCGATTGGTATGATTGTCATCTACAACTAAGACCCGTTGTCCTTGCAACTCAGCCCGCGAATCTTGCAACTTATCTTTTTCAGTTTCATTATTTAATGGGTCAGCGATAATGGTAAAGTAAAATGTTGAGCCTTTGTCAATTTCACTGGCAACCCACATCCGACCGCCCATCAATTCACATAAATGTTTACTAATCGCCAATCCTAAACCTGTGCCACCATATTTACGGGTCATCGACGCATCAACTTGGCTAAATGAACGGAATAATCTATCCATGCGCTCAATAGGAATACCAATCCCCGTGTCTTTGACTGCAAAATAAAGCTCAATTTTTCCATCGAGATGCAATGAACCAGACACCTCAACTACCACTTCACCTTGTTCGGTAAATTTCACCGCATTACTGAGTAAATTCACTAAAATTTGGCGCAAGCGTGTCACATCACCCGATAAATTATTCGGCAAGTGTTTATCAAATGAGGCTGCGAGTTCCAAACCATTTTCATTGGCGCGTGAAGCCACTAAATCTAACGCCGCTTCAACACATTCTCGAATACTAAACGGATGTTGTTCTAGTTCTAATTTACCCGCATCAATTTTGGAAAAGTCTAAAATATCATTGATTAAGGCCAATAAAGAATCGCTGCTGGTGCGTACTGTTTCTATAAAATCACGTTGTTCTGGGTCTAATTCAGTATCAGCAAGTAAGCCTGTCATGCCAATGACTGCATTCATTGGGGTACGAATTTCATGACTCATATTGGCTAAGAATTCACTTTTTGCCTTACTCGCCACTTCGGCAGCTTCTTTCGCTTCTTGTAAATCTTCAATAGTTTGTTCTAAATCCAAATTCATTTTAGACAATTCAGCAGTACGCAATTTGACTTGGTCTTCTAAGTGTTCTCGATGTCGTGCTAACATCTCATCTCGACGTTGAACTTGCGCCAACATTTCGTTAAAGCCATCAACCAATTGTCCTAGCTCATCACGACCATAACGCTGGGCGCGTATCGAGTAATCATTGCCTTTGCTGACGGCATCAGTGGTTTCGACAAGGTGTAAAATAGGGCGTGAAATAAGGCTTTGGAGACGGGTGGTGAGCAAAAATGCAATAAGTGAAGTAATAGACAGAATCCCAAATACAATCGCAACATATTCAAATAAAAGCTGATTGATTCGTTCCAAGTCAGATTCAATAAATACTGTTCCAACAGTCTGATTATTAAAATGAATGCTTTGGAAAATAACTAAGCGGGTCGATTTAAAGTTGTAGCCATTTTCCTGTATCTCAGGAGCGGTAAAGTGAGTAATTCCCTTTCGTTGGTAACGCGCAAAGACATCTCCAAAACGGTCGTAAATCACAGCACCTGTCACATGCGGTTCAGCAATCAATGCGCCTAAGGTTTTTTCGGCTGACTCGGATTCAAAAAACATCAGTGAAGCCACACTATTCGAGCCAATAACCTCAGCTAATACCTTGTAATCTCTCACCATTGCACTTCGTAATGAGGCAACTTCATTCGCAGCAAAAAAGCCAGAGGCGGCTAATAATGCAACGACATTGACCAGCATGGTAATAAAAATTAGTTTGCGCTTGATAGATAAATCAGCAAAATTTTTCATAATAAACTCATGTGGTTAACTTGCCCATAATGCTTGGCTCTACGCATTGCATATCACGGTCGGATGATTTGAGAGAGATTTAATAGGTTCGCATTAGCTATCAAACCTTCGGTTTTAATTGCGTCGGGGTTAACGCCGAGACGAATTTTATTGTTACGACTAAAAAATTTTACCATACCGCCTTTCTTAACAAAATTATCAATATCACTGACGGTTAAGATAGGCAAATCTCGGGTTCTTTCAAACAGGGTATTTAAATTGTTTTGTTCCGAGTCACTGATAAATAAAATATGGCAACTTCTAATTTCTTGTAAATTGTCTTTGAGTCTTTTAATTTTTAGTCCACGACCATCTTTAGCCGTTTGCCCATCGGTCGTAAAATCTAAGTAAATACCAAAGGGGTCTGTGCCTATGACACAAATACTAAAGGGTTCTGATTTACTATCAAATGCGCCGTTGGGCCAAGATATAAAATTGACAAAATTAAATAGAAAAACAGCCTTAATTTGATATTCTTTGGCGGCAGGCGGCACTGCACTACTTTGCTGAGAAGTCATGAACATAGACAAGACCAGTATAATGCAGCTTATATATTTTAGATTAAATCTATTTATTTTCATGGCATTGAGGCCTATTCATCATACTCATCATTTAGCTAATCAAATATAGCTGTGCTGTTTGCTAAAATTACACCAATCTGCCTGTCGGCATTGAATATTGCTATTATTTCATTGAAAAGCACCAACGTTTTAACTGTATATTAAAAAGTGTCAATCCATTATTTAAGCATTGTTTAAAAACAGCTTACCGATTTTTTTAACTTATCACAAAAGCATTATTGAAATAATGTCAGGAAATAGATTCAAAACATTTACTTAATTATATAGAGTCTTTTTATCAAAAAAGCTAGGACATTACGGCTAAAGTGTAAAAGTTGCAAGATAAGTTGCTTTTTAAATATACATCAAGTTTTATATTTATACTAGTGATTGAGAAAGTGTTGATTATAAAGCTTAAATACCAAATTATATGCTTTTTTCCCTTCTTCATTCACATAGGCTAATTCTGCTTGATCCAGTGTTGCCAACTCTTTATCATCTAGCGAATAAGGTTGTGCTTGCAGCTTTTTTAAAATATATCCTGTTTGTTCTAAGTAAATACGATTTAAGGTTTTTTCACCTTCTTCATGTACCTGTGACGCAAAATATAAGGTTTGGCTGACATCACCTTGTTGAGCAAATTGTTTGGCTTTTTTAAATAATAAGTTAATATCTTTATCATAAGTCAAAAATGCAATTTCTTGCCAAATTGTTTTGGCTTGGTCAACCGCAACCGACATTTCATAGGCTTTGACCGCTTGTTCTTTTGCTAATAGCGCATTTTGACGTGCTTTGCTAAATTGACCGTTTGATAATGCAAGCTCTGCTTGGTCGAGTGTTTCTTGTGCTTGAGTCATGTTTTCAGGGACATAATATTCTGCATGGGCTTTCTGAGCCGCACTTAGTGCCTGTCGAGCATCACTCATTTCTTGGCTTGGGATACCCGCGCAACTGATTAATAAACTAACTAAAAATAAGAATACCACCCTCAATTGCGACATATCTCTTTCCTCTCCATCTTTCAATCTTATGACAAATAGGTTTTTTTAATGCGTCAAGCTAGCGCGTTATGTTTTGACTGTCAAGATGTAGGTGTTTTTTATTACGATGTATGATGCAAAATGCCAAACTTGTATTAACAAATTCAAGCTGACAATTTGCATTTTAGAATGGTAGACCTTGTGGTAACTTACCTTTTAGACCTTTCATCATCCGACCCATACCGCCTTTTTTGGTCATTTGCTTCATCATTTTCTGCATTTGGGTAAACTGTTTGAGCATACGATTGACATCTTGTACTTGTGTGCCAGAACCGAGTGCAATCCGTTTTTTACGGGAGCCTTTAATCAGAGCAGGTGCACGTCTTTCTTGTAAGGTCATCGAGTTGATAATGGCTTCCATACGTTTGAATTCTTTATCATTTACTTGTTCTTTGGCTTGTTGTGGCATTTGTCCCATACCGGGTAATTTATCCATCAAGCTAGCGACACCACCCATATTGCGCATTTGTACTAATTGGTTGCGGAAATCTTCTAAATCAAAGCCCTTGCCTTTTTTCAGTTTATTAACAAGTTTAGTGGCTTCTTTTTTATCAACAGTACGTTCAGCTTCTTCAATAAGACTTAAAACATCACCTTGACCAATAATCCGCGAAGCAAGACGATCAGGGTAAAAAGGTTCTAAGGCATCGGTTTTTTCACCAATACCAATAAATTTAATCGGTTTACCTGTGATATGACGTACAGATAGGGCTGCACCACCACGCGCATCACCATCGGTTTTGGTTAAAATCACACCTGTGAGCGGTAGTGTATCATTGAATGCTTTGGCAGTATTGGCAGCATCTTGACCTGTCATACTATCAACAACAAATAAGGTTTCGTGTGGTTGGATTGCCGTGTGGAGTTGTTTGATTTCACCCATCATTTCATCATCGATATGTAAGCGACCTGCGGTATCGACTAAAATCACATCGTAAAATTTTTGTTTGCCATGATGAAGTGCGGCTTTGGCAATATCAACAGGTTTTTGGGTAATGTCGCTGGGGAAAAAATCGGCTTTGACTTGTTCGGCGAGGGTTTCTAATTGTTGAATCGCGGCGGGGCGGTAGACATCACAACTAACGACTAAGACTTTCTTTTGCTGACGTTCAATTAACCAGCGTGATAATTTTGCGACAGAAGTGGTTTTACCCGAACCTTGTAAGCCTGCCATTAAAACGACAACTGGCGGACGACCATTTAAATCCAGTTCATCATTTTTTTCACCCATCAATAAGGTCAATTCATCACGAACGACACGAATCAGTTCTTGACCGGGGGTAAGGCTTTCTAAAACGTCTTTGCCAACCGCTTGTTCACGGACTTTTTCAATAAAGGCTTTTGCAACAGGTAAAGCAACATCAGCTTCCAATAGTGCCATCCGTACTTCACGCAGGGCATCCTTGATATTCTTTTCAGTGAGTCGTCCTTGACCACTTAAGTTTTTGAATGTTGTACTTAAACGTTCGGTTAAATTGTCAAACATTTGTATTACCTGTCGCCTTGAGAAAGCTCTCTAAAAATATTTTTACCGTTATTATCTTATTATAGCAATACCATTGTCATTCAAAAAGTTAAAATGTATTGAATTATGGTTAGCCAAATAGGTTTTTTTGTTGACTTGCTTTGCCTATGGTTGTTGCACTTTTAAATGTGATATTGTCTTTTGGCAGATTTAATTGTTGATTTGCAAAGAATTCTTCTAAGGTCATGATTTGCATTTTAGGGTAACTATAACCATAGGCAGCTTCAAATAGTCCTGCTTGAGCGGCTTTGTTTAACATGGGTTTGGTTGGGTTGTTACGAGTCAACAGTACACCCATCTCATATTTTTCTAATGCCACAACGCCCATTAGTGCATCTATATCTTTGGATTGGACTTTTCCGCCTTTGACTTGGAATACGACGCGTATTGATTTGTCAGATTTGGGGATTAAATATTGTCCAATGCCGTCTATGCCTTTGTCCGCGCCTTTTTTGCCGTAAGTGGTTGCAAAGACTTCTAATTCTGTTAGCCACCAGTCTTCAAATGCAAATTGATTTTGTTCCCACAGTTTAATTGCACTGGCAGCGTCGGTGGGTGTGCCGCGGACTTCAAATTTATTTAAATCGTCGCCATAGGTATCTTGTAAACGCCGTTTAATCAGGGAAAC
>JAYQWJ020000023.1:0-6331 GCA_035829175.2 Candidatus Albibeggiatoa psychrophila | reverse complement strand
AAAAAAGGCGAACCCCAAAATGGAATCCACCTTTTTCAATTAACAAAATAATTAAATTTTAACAAGCCAAACGATGTTCTTTTGCATATTGACGTAATGCTTGGTTTACTGCTTCAGAATTTGGGAATAATTGATGTAAATCAGGTGCAATCATCACAATATTTGTACCTTCCTCACGATAACGTTTTGCATACTTACCGCGTTGCCCTGATTGTATTAATTCGGCTGAATATTCTGATCTTAAAGTATCTTCTTCATTGTTCATAGGCTTTGCGTTCCTGACGTGTCATGTGACGTGCTGAAATAATCCGAATGGTATTGTGTCTCTCTGTGTAGGAAACAACAAGATAATTTCCTATTGCCGACATTCCAAATACTAAATATCTCTCTTCTCTATAGGAATGGTCTGGGTCACGAACATAAGCCGCATATTCATCACTAAAAACTTCAGTGGCTTCAAAAAAAGATATATTGTGTTTACTTTTATTGCTATGTGCTTTTGTTTCGTCCCATTTAAAATCCATCAATATTTACCTAACTACAATATCAACAATCATTTAAACTGTATTCTAGTAACTAAAATGATATAAATCAAGCAATAAAAAAGGCGAACCCCAGAATGGAATCCACCTTTTTCAGTTATCAATAAACAGCTATCAAAGTTAAATTTTTTGATAATTGTTAATTGTTTAAAGCTCTTTCATAGCACTTAATAACTCGGCTGCCATCTTCTGACCATCACCGTATAACATACGAGTATTATCAGCATAGAACAACAAGTTTTCAACACCAGAGAAGCCCGCCCCTTTACCGCGTTTAATCACAATCGCATTTCTGGCTTTATCCGCATTTAAAATCGGCATACCATAAATTGGACTGTCAGGATTAGAACGTGCAACAGGGTTCACAACGTCGTTTGCACCGATGATTAATACCACATCCGTTTGTTCAAACTCTTCGTTGATTTCTTCCAAGTCAAAAATCATGTCATAAGGCACACCCGCTTCCGCAAGCAATACGTTCATGTGACCCGGCATCCGACCTGCGACAGGATGAATCGCAAATTTCACAGTCACATCTTTCTCAGTCAATGCTTTGGTTAATTCCCAAATTTTGTGCTGAGCTTGCGCCACCGCCATACCATAACCCGGAATAATCACCACTTGACTCGCATACGTCATTGAAATCGCCGCATCAGTTGCATCAATTTCTTTCATTGTGCCTTCAACAGATTCTTCTTCGCCAGAACCACCCGTATTCGAACCAAAGCCGCTGAATAAGACATTAGCCAATGAACGGTTCATCGCTTTCGCCATCAATTGGGTTAACAATGTGCCAGAAGAACCAACCACTGTACCCGCAATAATCATCGCCGCGTTGCCTAATACAAAGCCTTCAAATGCAACCGCCAAACCTGTTAAAGCGTTGAACAATGAAATCACTACAGGCATGTCCGCGCCACCGATAGGCAAGGTCATCATCACACCAAAAACCAACGCAGTTACAAAGAATAAGATAATGATAGAGCTACTGGCATCTGCACCTTGCAACAAGACAATCGCGCCAAGTATCGAAGATGCAGCAAATAAACCTAAATTAACAATTTGCTGATTTGAGAAAATAAATGATTTCTTGATCAAACCTTGTAATTTAGCAAACGCAATCATTGAGCCTGAAAATGCAATACTACCGATTAACGCGCCTAATACCGCCAATATTTGGACTGTCGTATCATCAATACCTTGGAATAATTCTACCGCAGCAATTGCACCCGCAGCACCGCCGCCAAGACCGTTATAAATCGCAATCATTTGCGGCATATCAGTCATTGCCACTTTCTTAGCAAACCACCATGCAGCCCCTGAACCGATTAAAATCGCGACAACTATCAAACCATAATTGTGCATTCCGGGATACATAAAAGTGGCTAAAGTCGCCAACACCATACCTACGCCAGCCCACACAATACCGCCACGCGCTGTTACAGGTGAACTCATTTGCTGCAAGCCAAAAATAAATAATACAGCCGCTAAAAAATAAGATAGCTCAATCGTCAACGCCGCCCATGAAAATACCGACTCAGGCACATGAGAAGCTACCACATTCATTGATTGCTCTAAATGTTCAACACGCAATTGCAAGGCTTGAAATTGTTCTACAAGACCATTTGCCACTTGCGGTAACTCATTTGTTGTTTCAGTCACTGGTTATTGCTCCCTTATCTTTTCTTATTACTACTTTGGAACATTTCTAACATTCGTTCCGTAATAAAATAACCACCTACTGCATTACCCGCAGCAAACGCCACCGCAATAAAGCCAACAGCTTGCTCTAAGCCTGTTTCGGCATGTCCCAAGGCGACCATCGCGCCCACTAAAACGATACCATGTACGAAATTTGAACCTGACATCAACGGTGTGTGTAAAATCACAGGCACACGCGCAATAATTACATATCCCGTAAATGCGGAAAGCATAAAAATATAAATGGCAGTCATGCCACTAAAACCTTCTAACATTGAATCATCTCCTTTTGTTAACAATTACGGGCAAAACAAGTTTTGCACTCCTGATAATTATTAACTGATAATTGACTAGTCTTCGCGTACTACTGCGTTGCCTTCAATGGCTTGGCGAGTCGGTTCATGTTTAATTGCACCGTCATGAGTTAAGGTAGTACCCGCAATCACTTCATCTTCCATATTTAGGTTTAAATTCGCATCTTTATCAATGAGCAAACCCAATAAGTTAAACAAATTCTTGGCATACATTTCACTGGCATGAACTGGCATTTCACTTGGAATATTCAAAGGCGCATGGATTTTGACACCCTTATGCTCAATGGTTTCACCCGGTTTGGTCAATTCACAGTTACCGCCCCCTTCTGCTGCAATATCAATAATCACAGAACCCGTTGCCATCGCTTCCACCATGGCTTTAGAAATGATTTTCGGAGAAGGACGACCCGGAATCGCGGCAGTTGTAATCACAACATGAGATTTGGCAATATGTTCGGCTAATTTTTCTTGCTGTTGCTGCTTTTCTTCAGCGGTCAATTCACGCGCATAACCTCCTGCACCTTCTGCTTTCACGTCCATTTCAACGAATTTCGCGCCCAAAGATTCCACTTGCTCTTTAGTTGCTGCACGCACGTCATAGGCTTCAACCATCGCGCCCAAACGTCTTGCGGTTGCAATTGCTTGTAATCCTGCGACACCCGCACCGATAATCAACACTTTAGCAGGACGAATTGTACCCGCCGCCGTAGTCAACATTGGGAAAAATACGCTGGCCAAATCCGCGCCCATCAATACTGCTTTATAACCTGCAACAGCCGCTTGAGAAGACAAAGCATCCATCGATTGCGCCCGTGAAATACGTGGCACAAGTTCCATTGCTAAGGCCGTGATTTTCTTATCACGCATTTTTGCTACAGCATCAGGATTTTTATGCGCCGACATGAAACTAACCACAATTGTGCCAGCTTTCATTTGTTCGATTTCGTCTTCAGTAGGTGCTTGTACTTTAAGAATAATATCTGCTTTTTGATATAACTCTGCTGCATTTTTAGCAATTTCGATGTCTTTAAACAATTTATCAGGAAAGTAGGCAGTTTCAGCCATGCCTTTTTCCATCATTACAGTCACGCCCATTTTATGGTAACGTGCTGCAATATCAGGTACTAATGCGACGCGCCGTTCACCAGCCGTCACCTCCTTGGGTATTGCCACACATATTGGCATATTGCATTTCCTCGTATTGTTTTAACTAAACCAAGTTTATGACTTTATAGTGTTGTTTTATTAGAATATGAGAATGTCATAATTTGATGAAAAGTGCTACATCATATAACGGGAAGGGTTTTCAGTAAACACAAAGCGAGAGATTTTTCAGGCTGCAAATGCCTGTCGATTTCAATCGGCACTTTTGTGTCCTGCCAAATAATTAATTATGACAAAGGCTTTTGTTTTTGCTAGTTATTTATAATGTGATATTTTTTTATTTTCCATTATAAGCTTAAAACCTTTATTTTTGTATGTGAATAGATTTATCTCACAAAGCACCTTTAATAGTCACTTGCAAAACCAGTTTTGCACTCCTGAAACCACCTGATTTACAGCATTAGCAGATTTCAAATCTTTTATAATCTTTTATAAAGTCGCCGCCAGTTTGACTTCTATGTTTTTTTAAGATATTTATCTTGTATGATTTTAAGTATGAATGAAGGTTTTTAGAATGAATAAAGTGATTTCCATTAAACCCGAGTCAAAACTGCAAAAATTGATGGATAATGAAGATTTGCAATATATGCGGCTCAAAACGGATTGTGAAGCGGTTTTTTTTGTATCTTCCTCTGGTCATTGCACATTTGATTGCGAATATTGCATTGTTAATCCCATCGCTAAAAAAGAACAATCCTTAGATTATGAAGATATTGCATTTTTATTGGAACAATTTGATTGCAAGTCATTTTTGATTTTTTCGGGTAAAGGCGATTTTTTTGCGGGTTATTCTCGTTCCCAACGTTTGTTGGAGCGTGTTTTAGAACATAATGTTGAAATTGCCTTAGATATTAATGGTTCTGTGATTCAGGAGTTTCCACAACTTTCACAAGATAAGTTAGATAAAATTCGTTATATCAACTTAACCATGCACTACAACGAAATTAAGCGTAAAAACTTATTTTCAACGTGGGCAAAAAATGCATTAACTTTGATTGATAAGAAACCTGCGGAAATACTGTTGGGCTATATTATGTCGCCAAAATTAAGTCATGAATGGGCTGAGGCATTGGCATTCTTTCAAGCGGAGATTTTTGCAAAAACAGGAAAAGGGATTGTGATGGTACGTGATGTGGTTCAAGCATTTACCCCAGAACAAGAACAGCTATTTGAAGAATTACATCAAAAATACTCAGAATCCATATCTGGCACTCATAATAATGATTTTGCCAAAATTTTTGAACATAATCCGAATGTATTGTGTCCTGCGGGTCATCGTTATTTTAGAGTTTGGAATGATGGCTCTGTCCAAGCTTGTCCTTATCTTCCAGAGTTAAATCAATCAGGTAATTTAAAACAACGCAAGATTCAAATTAATCCCCAACCATTTGCTTGTTCTACACCTGAGTTTTGTGATTGTCATGTTATTGAAGGGCTTGGAAAAATGGCTTATCAAGAGAAGCAAGATGAATCAGTGGAATTGGATGCGGCACAACGTTGTTTTATTTAAAAAATAGGGGGTTCGTTTAAATATTCTGCGAATGGATAGTTAATAACAAATTGATAGACCGAGAACCTTATCTCGGTCTTAAATAATAATTCGATTATTCAAAAAAATACCTATCTAAAAATCATGCAATTTCTTAATATAAAGTGCGTAATTTCCACAAGTTAGACAATAATACCTCAACTCGTTCAAAGGTCTGTTTGGCACTTGCAATCACTTCTGATTGTTCCAATGCACCAATATCGACGGTGTCTAGGCGTTGTTTAAAATCATACCATTGTTGGGCGACATTGCCCCCGTAAGACTGATAGAATGAGCAGCCTTTAGTTTGTAAATTATACATATTCTGAACATGTGGCAATAACTGATAATGAATCAGGCTTAATTTTTCTAAGGCATATAAAATACCTAATGCTTGCAAATGACCTTGCTGCCCCGTTTTATTCACAAATTGCATAAAATCCATGGTCATACGTTGTACTCGTGCGTTGAGCATTTCAGTTTGCAAACAGACTAAATCAGCTTCCAATAAAGGTGTTTTAAGCATTTTTTCATGCCAAATTTTATGTATTTGTTTATTTTGTTGACAATGACGTTCTAAAGCTCGATAGACTGGAAGAAAAATTTCTAATTGACTAACATATAAAGGAAATACCAGTTCTTCACGTTCTATTGCTTGATTAAAATTAGAGTGTTCAATCGTTGTGTATATAGCTTGAGTTGCTGCTTTTAAAGAAGGTGCTAGTCTTGTTTGTCCATCAATAAAGCTATCTGTCATGATGCTAGCAGAACTAGCAAAGTTTAATTGTATGTTTTCCATAGTATTTAACATCGCTTATATCCAACATTTCATTTTAGTTGTTTACTTACTAAGCAAAAGCCACACCATTTAAGAAAAAATATAAACACAATTTCTTTTCAGACAATAGGTGTTAATAGTAAGATAAAAAGTATCAACACCACTATTTTTAATAATTTATATTTAATACAAATAGAAAGCGATCAAAAGCTGTTGATATAGTGACAAGTAGACTGTCTAAGCAATGGACAAAATAGGCTGGAAAATGGGTGAAACCGATATTTGTTCTATGTTCAGTTTAACT
>JAYQWJ020000022.1:0-2316 GCA_035829175.2 Candidatus Albibeggiatoa psychrophila | reverse complement strand
CGAATAAATTCAAGTGCATCAAGGAAATGGGTTTCAAGAAAAATACCATAAGGCTGTAAAAATTGCTTTAATTCCCCATGTCCATCAGGAATTGCTGTTTTTGGCAAAAAATCAGAAAATAAACATTCGGTGTAACTTTGAAAGTTATCGCCTTCAAAATCCTCTACCCATAAGAAATGTACCATGATTTATTCCTTATTCATCAGTAATATTGTAGGTATTGTGAGTGTGGTCAAATAAGTATCTCCTTGATAACTGGTCTGAAAATCACCGCCAATTTTTCTAGCAATACTTAGCAAACTATCTTGACCTTTTTTACTGCCTTTATCCAATTTTTGCTCAAATCCAGACGTAGGATTGATTGCGTTTAATGTACACACATTTTCGTTATAAGACCAGTCTAAGCTTGCCGCAATGGATTCTGTGGCATGATAATATTTCAGCATATTGAGCAATATTTCACTGAATAATGTCACTAAAACTTCTTCTGTGATTGAAAATGGCTCAAATTGAATATTTTCTATATTAAACCCTTGAATATGAATAGGAAAAAAATGTATATCAGACCATTGTTGAATTTCTTGAAGCTGAGGATTTGTGGCGAGTTTAAAAAAGTCTTGCGCCCATTCTGATTGCAATTGATAACTTATTTGCAAGTATTCATTATCCCATTGTCTTAAGGTTATTATTTTAGGAACTAATTGATTTTGCTTAGCATAATTAAGATAATGCTGCTTGATTTTAATTCGATTTCCTGAAGATAAAAGTGGCGAAATGGCATCGATAAAACTACGTTTGAGCACCTGCGTTAATCGCCCCGAGCCTTGTTTATCTTGCAATAACTTTTGTTGTAATTTTTGGCTGTTGCTAGAAATAAAGCTATAAATATTCAAAAAGCGTTGCATTGACTCAACATCACGCAATATTTGCTGGGGTTCATTTTCATTTTTGGCGTTATGTTCAATATGTTGCAAAGGTGCTCTTAACTTATGTGCAAATAAAGCCATCATATTTTCTAAATGAATTTTAGCTTGTTTGTATAAATGGGCTAAAAATTGAATCGCTTGTGTATCGCCATTATTTGCTTTTTTTTCTAAAATATCAATATATTGAGTTTGTTGTTCGGCATACTGAATTAATTGCTGCTGGGCTTTATAATGATAATTTTCACTATCTTTATGATTAATCGCTTTTAATAACCAATTAACTGATTCTTCATGCGCATTTTTTAGATTATATGCTTGACCTAAAGTATATTGTGCTTGAACATCATTTCTCCAAGCCGCTTTATGTAACCAATGAGAAGCTAAATCTATATTTTTTTCTCTATCATAACCTTCATTATAAATTTCATACATAAAAAATTGTGCTTTTGCATAACCTTGCGTTGCTGTTGCTTCTAAAATATTAACCGCCATATCACGTTCATTCTGTGACCATAATTGACAAGCATAATGAAATTGCTGTTGTACCGTTGCCGAAGGTATATCAACCGTCTCAAAGAGTGCTAAAATTATTTCTTCATTTTTATCAAAGCTTTGACCACATAAATAAGCATGATATAAATAAGATTCTGCTTCGGTTATGCCATGTTGAACTGCTCTAATCCAATAATGCGTTGCAATGTAATAATACGAAAAGGCCTTATCATAAACCCGTGCAGCCTCATATTGCCCAGCGTATAAATGTAAACAATAGCCTAATTCAAACCAACATTCATCCATTCCTTGTTGTGCTTTATGTTTGAGATTTTTCAATTCTGTAGATAAAATATCTATTTTTTCATTGTGCATTTTGAATCTCTATATAATTTATTTATTATGCAGTATGTTTTTATTAGTTCTATATTGAATTTTATATGTATATAATCTATAGTGTCAAATAGAGAGCATAAAATAGTTTGTCATCATGGCTTATGTTATACTTAATCTTAGGTATTGGCTGTCGAAATGGTGAGAACAATAATGACAAATTTTGTGAAGTTATTTAATGACCACATTGAACACTTGGGAGTCACAAATCAGAAGTTGGCAGATGTCATGGATGTACATCATACAACCATTGCTCGTTGGCGTAGAGAAGCAAATAAAGGACAAAAGCAAAATAAACCTGAAGAAGAAAAACCAATTCAACGCTTTGCGCAGCATTATCGACTAAACACGCAAGAATTGGACGAATTACTGGATTCGGCAGATTTCAAGATTAATGACAAGCCAACTAATCAGCAGATAATTAATCCTTTTATTACTGGGCAACCTGTGCGTTATGGTAATTTTTTTGGTCGCCAAGCAATATTGGAAAGTTTATTTAGCTTAT
>JAYQWJ020000021.1:0-10535 GCA_035829175.2 Candidatus Albibeggiatoa psychrophila | reverse complement strand
TGGCATTTTTGAATGCTTGTTTAGTTAAATCAGGTTTCTGAATCAGAATTTTGATTGTAATCATGAACAAAGGACTAAATTACAGCAATTTGTGAAAATCACCTTTTAAATCATCTAATTAATTGTTTAAATTGAAAATCAAGGACGAGTGTTTTTATGCTAGATGCCTAAACAAAATTTATGAGTAAGAGATAAATATTTATATCACTACTGAGACATTTTATAATGAGCTGTAGCAATTGATAATTCGTTACGGTTAATTGCACATTGCTAATTGAAAAAAGGATAATAACAGATGAAATTAGAAACACTTGCCATTCATGGAGGATACACACCTGACCCGACGACCAAATCGGTTGCCGTACCCATTTATCAAACAACCTCGTATGCTTTTGATGACACCCAACATGCTGCTGATTTATTTGATTTAAAAGTCGCGGGCAATATCTACACTCGCATTATGAACCCAACCAATGATGTATTGGAAAAACGGGTTGCAGCGATGGAAGATGGGATTGCAGGTTTAGCTTTAGCATCAGGCATGTCAGCGGTGACTTATGCCATTATGACTATTGCGACAGCAGGTGAAAATATTGTCACATCAAGCACTTTATATGGCGGCACATATAATTTATTTGCGCATACTTTTCCGCAGTATGGTATCGATGTGCGTTTTGCAGATTATAAAGATATTGATAGTTTTGCCAAATTGATTGATAGCAATACAAAAGCTATTTTTTGTGAATCGATTGGTAATCCTCTTGGTAATGTGCTTGATATTGAAGCCTTGGCTGATTTAGCGCATGCGCATGGTTTGCCACTGATCGTTGATAACACTGTACCAACCCCTTATTTATGTAAACCGTTTGAATTTGGGGCGGATATTGTTGTCCACGCCTTAACAAAATATATGGGCGGTCATGGTAATAGTCTTGGCGGTATGATTGTCGATTCTGGTAAATTTCCATGGGCTGAGCATGGTGAAAAATTCCATCGTTTAACTGAGCCAGACGTGTCTTATCATGGTGTGTCATATACTAAAGAATTTGGTGCAGCGGCTTATATTGCCAGAGCGCGAGTTGTGCCTTTGCGCAATATGGGTGCAGCGATGTCGCCATTTAATGCCTTTTTATTATTGCAAGGTATTGAAACACTTCATGTACGGATGGATAGACACTGTGAGAATGCCTTGACTGTGGCACAATATTTAAATGAACATCCTCTTGTATCTTGGGTGCAATATGCAGGTTTAGATGATAATCCGAGCAAGCCTTTAGTCGATAAATATATGGGTGGTCGAGCCTCGAGCATTTTAAGTTTTGGGATTAAAGGTGGATGTGATGCGGGTGCGAAATTTATTGATGCGCTGCAATTGTTGATTCGTTTAGTCAATATTGGTGATGCCCGTTCATTGGCTTGTCATCCTGCAACAACAACCCATCGTCAATTATCACCTGATGAATTACAAAAAGCAGGCGTATTTGAAGATATGATTCGTTTATCTATCGGTTTAGAACATATTGATGATATTTTGGCCGATATAGAGCAAGCGTTAAATGCCGCCAAATAAGTATAAAATGTAATGAAGTACCTTGAGTTGATGTAGGTTCTAGGTTAGACTTAAAGCAATAGTCAACCCTCTAAATTTACTAAGATCGTGTAGAGCGAAGATTATTTAACTCTACACTTTTTTGTATTCGCTATTCTAAGTCCCACCAAATACAATTCAGCTTATAGTCATTCTTCATAAAAATCACACCTTGCGCTTGCTGCAAAGTAAATATTTTATATAATGCTGAAACCCGTTACTTTTTATCTGGAGTCTATACTATGTATAAACGATCAAAAGGTTTTACTCTCATTGAGCTTATGATTGCTGTGGCAATTATGGGCATACTCATCACGATTGCTGTGCCTGCTTATAATGGCTATCTGGTTAAATCACGTCGTGCAGATGCCAAAACATCTTTGCTGACAATTGCTCAATTACAAGAAACCTATTTTGCGGATAATAATGCCTATGCAGATAAAGAAGGTAATGGGCCTTTGAGTAAATTACGTGTAGAGCGTCAAGGCTTTCTACTTGTTGATGGTGTTTATCAGTCTAAGGATGGATATTATAAATTAGACTTTGAAAAATTAACTCCAACTTACTTTGTCGCACGAGCAACACCGCTTGATTTACAGAGAAAAGGTGAAGAAGGTTTAGAGAAATATTGTTATATCTTTTTACTTGATTCTCGTGGTATAAAAACGATTTCTGGTACATCAAGTAACACCGCAAATGCGCAAAGCTGCTGGAACTAAGATAGCACTCAAAAATGGTTTAAGGATATTTTTTCTAACTTATTGCAAAACTATCTTGAAGTTATTTTTGGAAAATAGAATTTAAATGCTTGGTTTTAAACTACGGCTGTATAAAGCACAAAATATACTTTTACAGCCTCAGTTTTTAGTATTAAGAAATACCATACACTCGATTATAACCATTCAACGCGGCAACTCGATAAGCCTCTGCCATGGTTGGATAATTAAACGTAGTATTAATAAAATACATCAAAGTATTGGCATCCCCTTTCTGCGCCATAATCGCCTGTCCAATATGCACAATTTCCGCCGCATCGCGACCAAAACAGTGAATTCCCAAAATTTCCAAGGTTTCACGGTGAAATAAAATTTTCAACATACCTACGGTATGACCCGTAATTTGTGCTCTTGCCAAACTTTTGAAGAATGAATGACCGACTTCATAAGGCACTTGCTCAGCCGTTAATTCCGCCTCAGTACGCCCCACTGAACTAATTTCAGGGCTGGTGTAAATCCCCGTAGGAATGTGCTCAACTAAACTATATTCACATTCACCATTCACAATATGCGTGGCAGCAAAACGACCTTGGTCATAAGCCGCACTCGCCAAACTTGGAAAGCCCACAATATCGCCAACAGCATAAATATGCGGAATTGAGGTTTGATAGTTTTCATTGACTTCGATTTGACCACGACTATTCATTGCCAAATCAATATCTTCAAAACCTATATTTTGCGAATTACCGCTACGACCATTTGCAAATAAGAAAAATTCAGTTTGAATCTGTTTGCCTGATTTTAAACGAATTATCACGTTTTCATCAGTCGTTTCAACAGAATCATAAGTTTCATTATGTCGAATGATTGTACCTTGTTGGCGCAAGTGATAACTCAACGCATCACTGATTTCGTCATCCAAAAATGATAACAAACGATCGCGTGTATTGATTAAATTAACTTTAACGTCTAAGCCACGGAATATACAGGCATATTCACTGCCAATGACACCCGCTCCATAGATAGTGATAGATTTAGGCGTTTGCTGAAGATTTAAAATAGTATCGCTGTCGTGAATACGAGAATGGCTAAAATCAATATTATCAGGACGATAAGGACGTGAACCTGTTGCAACAACAAAAGATTGAGCTTGATAACGCTCTCTTGCACCGTTAGATTGTTGAATTTCAATTGTATTTTTATCAATAAAACGAGCATGACCTGAGATTATATCAATCTGATTGCGTTCATAAAAACCTTTACGCATTTTGGCTTGTTTAGCAATGATGCCTTCAGCAGATTTGAGTAATTCAGGATATTGGATATCAAGTTGGGATACCGCACCTTCGAACAAAGGATTGTTTTTAAAGGCAACTAATCGTTGTACTGCATGACGTAGAGATTTGCTGGGAATAGTGCCCCAATGCGTACAACCACCACCTACTTTATGATATTTTTCGATAATGCCAACATGGTAGCCTTCTTTAGCGCATTTAACTGCAGCACCTTCCCCACCAGGACCACTTCCAATTACAATGACATCGTATTGTTTAATTTTACTCATAGGCGGCTATCCATTAATATCCCCAATGGGAATCAAAAACAATAATTATACATCATATTATCTCCTATATAAATCACTTGTAACGCATAAAAAATGCTTATCTTTTGATGATTTTAGTTCAGATATTAAGAATATTCAGAAGTTATTATTTTGCTGATAAATGCGTATGACTAGTTTATATTGATTTCAATTTTTGCTAATAAATGTTGAACTTCGTCTAATAAATCTTCTTTTTGATAAAAATCCTTCATAAATACAATTTTTGCCTGATCGTTGAGTTTTGCACGTTCTTCCGCAGTTAAATCTTTGGCGGTCAATACAATCACAGGAATCTCATGCCAAACACGGTTTTGACGCATACGGCTTAAAAATTCAAACCCATCCATTTTAGGCATTAATAAATCTAACAAAATTAAATCGGGCACTTGCTGTTCTAACAAATCTAATGCTTCAGAACCATTATTTGCACATAAAACACTGCCACCTTCTTTTTTGATTAAATTATCTAACATTGTTTGGACGAGCTTATCATCATCAATAACGAGAATGGTATATTCTTCTTGGTGTTCAACAAAATACTTACCGAGTAATTGTTTTAAATGTTTTGAATTAATAGGTTTCACTAAATATTCAGCCGCACCCAAAGAAAATCCAACATTTTGTTGTTCTAACATAGAAATCATAATGACAGGAATATGACTTAATTCATCATCCTCTTTTAGGGTCGATAATACCGTCCAGCCATCCATTTCAGGCATCATTACATCCAAAATAATCACATCGGGAGAATACTCTTGTGCAAGCAATAAGCCTTGTTTACCTGATGCGGCAGTGACCACTTGATGACCGAGCTGAGTCAATTGATAGTGTAAATATTCCCGCACACTGGAATCATCATCAATCACCAATACCCGATTTGCACCTTTGAGAATATCATGTTGGATAATATCTAATTTCTTTTCTTTTTCATCATAATTAATAGGCATTTGCACAAAAAAAGTTGTTCCTTTATCATGTTCGCTCTCAAAACTAATGTTTCCGCCCATCATTTCAGAAAAACGCTTACTAATCACCAGTCCTAAACCTGTACCACCATATTTACGGGTAGTCGAGGCATCAGCTTGGCTAAATGCTTTAAACATCTTGGATTTTTGGTCTTTGGTTAAACCAATACCTGTATCTGAAATTTCTAAATGCAGCCAATCGTCACCTTCACTATTTTGTTTAGAGACGTTTATTGATACCATGCCTTCATGAGTAAATTTTGAAGCATTGCTGAGTAAGTTAAATAAAATTTGGCGTAATTTGGTTAAATCTGCAACCATATCTCCCAAGTTTTCAGGGCAATTCAGTTCTAATGTATTATTGTTTTTGGTAATTAAAGGTTGAACAGTTGATACAACATCTTTGATTAGTTGTTTAATTGAGAAGGTTTCATTATAAATTTCCATTTTACCTGCTTCAATTTTAGATATATCAAGCACATCGTTAATGAGACTAAGCAAATGATTGCCTGCCGCATGAATTTTCCCTAAATCATCCACAAAATAATCTAAACCCTCATCTTCCGCATCTTCTTTTAGCATCTCACTATAGCCTAAAATCGCATTTAAAGGCGTGCGTAATTCATGACTCATATTAGCTAAAAATTGGCTTTTGGTTTTATTTGCATCTTCTGCGGATTCTTTTGCCCATTTTAACGCTTCTTCCGCTTGTTTTTGCTCAGTAATATCAGTGATGAAACCTTCAATTGCGACAAGCCTGCCTTTCTCATTAAAAATACCTTGTGCCTGTTCCCATACCCAATGTTCTAAGCCTTTTTTGCTAATAATACGATAGGTGTTTTGGAACGGTTCTGATTTTTGTAAACGTTTGTGAAAGCTTTTTTCAAGTTTTTTGCGGTCTTCGGGATGGATTAATTGCCCAAATATTTTTTGACGTTGACCAATAAAAAATTGAGGTTGCTGACCTGTTAAACCAATACAGCCTTGGCTGACAAACTCAATCATCCAATGTCTATGGCTATAAGTACAACGATATACCATACCGGGTAAATTACTCATCAATGTGGATAGAGTACGTTGACTTTCAAGCAGTGCTTTTTGTGCTTTTTTGACAGGACGACCAAAATAGTCACTCAGAAAATAAATCAATACTATCGATATAATCGACAAAACAACAATAAGTATCGTTAAATAAACCGCGCCCTCATCTAGTGCAGCTTGCTTTTCCTGCATAGAAATCCCAATTCTAATAACACCTTTGACCTTTTTTCGATAACCTGCATTATAAGGTAAGGCTATTTCTTTTATGACTTTTTGCTCATAATACAGTATTTGAATTATAGGTTGCTCTTGGTCGAGACTTTTAAGTGCATTAGACATTGCCTCATCTTCAAGTATCTGACCATTATATTGACTATTACTATGTGCTATCACTTTATTTGTTTTATTATCGACTACCATTAAATAAGTAATATTTGGTTCTTTTTCTACAATTTCCTCAATTAACAGTCGAATATGATGTTTACCTGAAAAACCAACACTGCCTAAAGAGTTCTGCATAGTATGCGCAATGATTTCTGCTAATTTATCTTCTTGTTCAGAAAAGACTTGGTGGTAATACTTTGTTCCAACAGTAAAAATTGTAAACATTAAGATAAGCACTAACGCACCAAATGCAATTGTCATTTTGCGATCAATGCTTTTAAGGGGGCGGGTATATTCTTGCAGGAGGTTTTTTTGAGATAAGTGCATAATATGTTCTTATATATTTAATTTTATAGATTTATCTACGTCGTTTATTTTTATTTTAGCACTTTTCAGTGTTTTACAATTCAACAAAAAAAACATGGTTATTGGCATCATCTGAATTCTACACAAAATAGGCACTTTTGAAATCATTAAATTAATATATAATAATCAATGGTTCGGGCACTTTTTAAAATATATATAAAAATCAATAATTTAAGTAAGAATGCTTGTATTTGTAACTTATTAAAATAATTTCTAAAAACTGTCCGCAGTATTGAAAATAAGACCGCAAGAAATGAGTAAATATTGAAGCGGATTAAAACTTTTGATACTTTTGTATTTAAATAGCTTGATAGCCAATCCTTAAATGCAGCTTTCAATATGAATGAAATGATAAGCAAAGAGTTGAAATATACATTTTTCGCTGTCACTATGAGTGTCAAATATTTAGACCTTAGACTTTAGCCTCCATGCAAATCTTAGACAAGTTACTTGCTCAAGCCCAACAAGCTCAGCAACAAAAACGATGGTCACAAGCAATTGAACTTTATTTACAAGCACTTGAACAATCTGTAGTGACGACTCAACAATCTGAGTTTATTTACCTGAATATTGCCCTTATTTTTGGACAGCAACAACAACTAAAACCTGCGTTGAACTATTTTCAAAAAGTGCTTGAATATAATCCTAAAAATCCAACGGCTCATAGTGGTATTGGACAAATTCTGCATCGTTTTGAACAATTAGAATCCGCATTGCAACATTATCAACAAGCACTCACTTATGAACCTTCATTACATAATTTTCTTTTAACAGCCAAGACGTTTCATCGTTTGGGACGTTATCAACAAGCCATGTTATGTTATAAAGAAGCCGCTAAAATTGACCCACAATCAGCTGAATTACTGTTTAGTGTTGCGTTGCTACAACTTTTACACGGCAATTATAAAGAAGGTTGGCAACATTACGAAGCACGTTGGCAATTACCTGAGCGGGGTTTTATATTGCCCGTGATTAGACAACCACAATGGCGTGGTGAAGATATACAGCAGAAAACGCTACTTATTATCCATGAGCAAGGATTTGGTGACTCGATTCAATTTTTACGCTATTTACCATTACTCAAAGTTAAAAAATTAATCCTCAAATGTCATGCGCCGCTGATACCTGTCGTTGAACAGAGTTTTAAACATTTAGCCATTGATATTATTGAAGCCAATACACCCATTTTAGAATCTTATGATTGTTATGTACCGCTTGCCAGTTTACCGCATATTTTTAAAACCCAATTAGACAGCATTCCGCACAATATCCCGTATCTAAAAGCAAATTCTGCTAAAATACAGCAATGGAAAACAGTATTGACGGCGGAAAAAACCAATATTGGCATCGTATGGTCAGGCAATCCAGACCAGGTCAACAATGCAAATCGCTTATGTCCATTGGACTATTTTTTACAATTAGCCCAAAATCCGTCAATCAAGCTATATAGCTTACAAAAAGGTCAGCCTGCGCAACAATTAATGCCAGATATGCCAATTCAAGATTGCAGCGATCAATTGCAAGATTTTAGTGATACAGCAGCTCTGATTCAGGCTTTAGATTTGGTGATTACAGTCGATACTTCTGTGGCACATTTGGCGGGCGCATTAGGACAAAAAACATGGGTTATATTGGCTTATGTGCCTGATTGGCGGTGGTTATTAAATCGGCAAGATAGTCCGTGGTATCCGACATCGACGCTATTTCGGCAAACACAAGCTAAAGACTGGACACCTGTTTTTACCCAACTACAACACGAATTAAATCAATTAATCTCATGACAAGAAAAGAAAAACGCTTACTTTATATCATGCTGGCAATTTTTATTCTTTACGCTGTGCCATTTGAAATTTATCCAAGAGTAATGGCTTTTTATCAAGATGAAGTCGATGAAATTCAGCAATTAAAAACCCAAATCGATAAGAGCCAGCGCCTATTCCAAAGAACCGAATTTTGGCGTGAACAAAACACACGGGCGAAACAAGAACGGGCAACGGTGTACGCTTCATTATTACAAGGCGAAAACCGTGATTTGTTGGTAGTGGAAATTCAGAAATTAATCAGGGAATTAGCTAAGGGAACAGGAATAGCAAGTTATTCAACCCAAGACTTACCTGCTTTTTCTGAAAATACGGGAGATTGGATGTTTATCACCCAAAAAGTGTCTTTTGAATCCCAATCAAAACCACTGGTCGCTTTTCTCAAGGCAGTTGATGATGCGCCTCAAAAATTAGAGGTGGTTAAATTATATATTTACACCTCTCCACGCAATAATATGTTACGTGGCACAGTTGAAATCACGGGTTTTGCCCGTTTTGCAGACATGAGGGAAGAAGGTTAAATTATGAATCCACTAACATTACCTTTGTTCACTAACTTATTATCTAAAAAACATATTGCGCCCGTAGAGACTTTTCCGGAAGACCCGCGTTTGATATTTTCAACCGTTCCCGATATTGAAGACCGCGCCAAAATTCGTTTTTTACTGGGTAAACATATCCAATTTGAATCTGCACAAGCTGATTATGTTGAGCGTCTGATTAAGCATTGGCGTGCTAAATTATCTCCTGAAATGGAGGGTGCAACCGAAGGCGGGATCGATGAATTAGATAATGATTATTTAAAAGATTTGGCTTCTGATGCACCTGTGATTCGGATGGTGAATCATTTAATGGAACGGGCATTAGACCTCAGTGCCAGTGATATTCACTTTGAGCCAGAAGAAAAATTTTTAGTGGTGCGTTGTCGGGTCGATGGTGTCATGGTTAATATTGAAAAACTGCCCGCGAATGTGCAAGCATCTGTTTCATCACGGGTTAAGTTGATGGCAAAACTCGATATTGGTGAAAAGCGTCTACCGCAAGATGGTCGGATTCAATATCAAATGGGGGAACGTGTGTTAGATATGCGGGTTTCCACATTGCCCGGTGTGCACGGCGAGTCGATTGTATTGCGGATTTTAGACCGTAGCGATGTCAAAGTCAGTTTAGATAAATTGGGGATGCCTGTTGATATTTTAGAACCGTATTCACGTTTGATTCAGCAACCTCATGGTATGTTGTTAGTGACAGGGCCCACGGGTAGCGGTAAAACCACCAGTTTATATGGTACGTTGGAGAAAATTAATACGGGTGAGAAAAAAATCATTACCATTGAAGACCCCGTGGAATATCAGCTTGAAGGCATTACCCAAATTCATGTAAACGCAAAAATTGGGCTAACGTTTTCGGCGGGATTACGTTCAATTGTACGCCAAGACCCTGACATTATCATGGTGGGTGAGATTCGAGATCATGAAACGGCTTCAATCGCCATTGAGTCAGCTTTGACAGGTCACTTAGTATTTTCAACTCTGCATACTAATGATGCGGCAGGTGCAATTACGCGCTTACAAGATATGGGTATTGATACTTATTTAATCAGTTCTAGTGTGATTGCCGCTATGGCGCAACGCTTAGTACGGAAAATTTGTCTACATTGTAGTGAGGATATGGCTTTGACTGAACGTGAGGCAAGCTTACTTGGTATTAAATGTAGTGATTTCCCTATTATTAGACGTGGGAAGGGATGTGAGCGTTGTGCAAATACAGGTTATCGTGGACGTTTGGGTTTATATGAATTGCTAGAGATTTCAGATGAAGTGCGTCATGTTATTAGTATGGGCGGTGATGCAAATACGATTAGAAAACAGGCTATTGGTGATGGAATGCGTACTTTAAGAGCCGATGCCTTAGAGAAATTGTATCAAGGGATTACGACCCCTGAGGAAATTGTACGAGTTACACGCGCAATGTAGATATAATTTTTCATAAGCACCAACGTTTTTTGTCTGTTGCTAATGCTACAAATTGCTGAGTTTCAATAAGCCAATA
>JAYQWJ020000020.1:0-2574 GCA_035829175.2 Candidatus Albibeggiatoa psychrophila | reverse complement strand
GAATAGACTATAGATAATCATAGGTTATATTGATTATCATTGGTTTTTAGTAGCGGCATTTCAATACCTTTCGCAAGGATTTGTTAGTGCTTTTGACATTGAGTAAGGTTATTTATCGAGCAATTGAAAGAATCCAGAAATTCGTCGCAGTGTCTCTAAATAACTATATTCGATGAATCTTTGTAGAGGGATTGTATTTATAGCCGAGCATTCTGAAAGAGAATCAAGATATATGTCGCGGTAATCCGTCATTATTACATCATAATAATAGCCGTGGACAAGCATCACGTAGTCTCCAATGGCGCGTGCGATGCGTCCGTTGCCATCACTAAACGGATGAACGGCGGCGACTAGATAATGAGCATCTGCCGACAACTGCAAAACATCATGGAAGTTTTCTGGTGTGATTGAACCAATTGAAAATAAACGATGATTAATATCAGATAATTTCTGATGCAATGATTGCTGAATTTTAGATTGATGACAGGGTCTGTGTCTCATGTGCTTTATTCGAACCTCATGGTTACGAAAACGACCTGCCATATCTGGGGAGCTTTCAGAGAAAATATGATTGTGCATCTCAAGCAACAGAGAAATTGATAATTCTTGCCGTTGTCCAGCATAAGTTTCAAGCAAACACAGCATTTCTTCCTGACCCTTTAATTCGGTCGACGCATTTTGATAATGTTGCGATATATGACTCTTTTCTGGGACTCCAGCACCATGAAGTAGAACCTGCAAGAAAATACGATCAACGCGCTTATCCTCAATCGCATTTGAGTGAATGGCTTTAAGGCATCGAAGTGCTGTAAGTGCCTCTTCACGCGCAATTGGATGGGCTTCTCCCAACTTTCGTAGACGAAAAAATATCTGGATTAACTCATCCTGTTCCTTAGTGGTCAATACTACGTAGCTCAAATCAGCCTCCTTTGACATCCTCCCCGCCCTGAAGGACAGAGTTTTACGCGCTGTTGGATAAATATGGATAAAAGCTGAATGTTATTTACGCTCTGTTGTCAGTTCTGATATCTTCGGTTTCATACGTCACCGAGGAAATAACTCTATTGAACAAGGTGAGATGAGCCAAATTATAGACTCTCTCACCTCAAAATCAATTACTTAGCAGTCATCAACGCAACGGTTGTGTCTAACATACGATTTGAGAAACCCCATTCGTTGTCATACCAAGATAATACTTTCACTAAAGTACCGTCTTGAGTCACACGTGTTTGAGTTGAATCATAACTAGAAGAAGCTGTCGTGTGATTGAAGTCAATAGACACTAAAGGTTCTATGTTATACGCTAAAATACCTTGCAAACCACCATCAGCAACAGGGGTTTCAGATGCTTTCTTAAGAATCTCGTTAATTTCTTCGATTGATGTCGCACGATTTGCAACAAAAGTTAAATCAACGACAGATACGTTAATTGTTGGTACACGCACCGAGAAACCATCTAATTTACCATTTAAATCTGGAAGCACTAAACCAACTGCAGCCGCTGCACCTGTTTTAGTAGGAATCATAGATTGTGTTGCAGAACGCGCACGACGTAAATCTGAATGATAAACATCTGTTAACACTTGGTCATTAGTGTAAGAGTGAATCGTTGTCATTAAACCATGTTTTACGCCAATGGTTTCATGCAAAGGTTTAACTAAAGGTGCTAAACAGTTTGTTGTGCAAGATGCGTTGGAAATAACCGTATCGCTGGCTTTTAAAATGCCATGGTTTACGCCGTAAACGATTGTTGCATCAACATCTTTACCACCCGGTGCAGAAATAATGACCTTTTTCGCGCCACCTTGTAAATGTGCACTGGCTTTTTCTTTACTTGCAAAGAAACCTGTAGATTCATGTACTACGTCAACACCTAATTCAGCCCAAGGTAATTTAGCTGGATCACGTTCTGATAACACGCGAACCTTTTTGCCGTTGATAACAATATAGTCACCTTCAACATGGACATCGCCATTAAATTTACCATGTGCTGTATCGTACTTAGTTAAATGTGCATTGGTTTCTGCATTACCTAAGTCATTAATAGCAACAATTTCAATATCATCGCGGCCAGATTCGTGTAACGCACGCATTACGTTACGACCAATACGTCCATAGCCATTGATTGCGACTTTAATTGTCATTGTATATGTCCTCCACTCAAAGATTTAGTGATGAAAAGCGAATTCATTATTTGGGACGATAAATCGCCTTGCTTGATAACCCAGTTTTAAGTTGTGAAACGGAATACGGCTTTTTATGCTTTATTATCTTTTTTCACAAAAACGGGTACAAAAAAGAGTGCCTATCATAAGCATTTTTAATTCAATATACCAGTAGCAAATCGTTGTTTGGTCTTGGGCTTAATTTTTATATGAGCTTGCTAAGTTTTTCTATGCTACTGGATAAAATGGTTATTTTGAAAAATATCAAAAACGGATTAAGCTATGATAAACATTACTTTCTGCACACTTAGTGTATAGAAAAAGTATCTTTATCACAATAGATAGCTGATATAAAAACAAACCCATTACTTTTGCAAATTGATAACATAAGAAAATATTATCTTTAAAA
>JAYQWJ020000019.1:0-5054 GCA_035829175.2 Candidatus Albibeggiatoa psychrophila | reverse complement strand
TTATGCAATTAAAATTCGTCGTGATGCTGATATTATTTCTTTTGTATTTCGTTAACTGCGGAATGTCGGTGAGAAATAAAAGGAGATTGATTTATTGGTTTGCGCAGGATTATTTAAAGTTTTAGCTGCACACAACAGAATACTGAATGCAGCTATTATAGAATTTATAGTTTACTGGCAGCCAAACGCCATAGTAGCGTCGACTTGGCGCATTTTTACTTCACCCGTTTCATTAAAATACACCATACGACCATCATAAGTGATATGGCTGCTGCTGGTCACAGGTGCAACACAATTGGGTGCGGCAATCAGTTCTGGTTCTTGGTCGATGCGTATCGCCCACGCTTTAGTATTCTGATTATTAGTTAAAATGATGTAATTATCAATATGCCATGTTGCATTGACAGGTTCATCAATTGGAATCACCACGGGATCAGTAATAATATTAAGATTGTTAGAATAGAGAAACTCAACGCTGACTTCGCCACAATCCAAACTAAAAATATGTGCCAGCAAATCACCGTCGGGCGATGGAATCACGGTGTGATATACCTGTGGCAATGGATTACTATCAGTGCGTTGAATGTCTGCACAAGGTTGATGAGCATTATCAGGGGTTTCAATAATAAGAATTTCATGCCCTTTCTCATCAATGCGATCAAAACGTCTCGCACCTGTCGGCATCATTGATTCCATTATAAAATAACCCGCTTGCTTCATATAATATAAATTACCATTTTGATGTTCACGTACTTCGGTAATTGCCTGACGCTCACTACCATCAATATTTTGCACATAAAGTTGGTGTTTAAAATTTTGTCTTTCAATCCCTTTTTCATCATATTGCAACTCAATAACCGCCACTTTAGTTGCATCATCTGCCCATACAACTTGATTATTTTTTTGGATCGGAATCCAAGTGTCTAAGACTTTATTGGTTGCACAGCCACCAACTAAGCTGACTAAAAATAAAATACTAATGAGTTTTCTCATGTAAACCCCAAGTGAATTTTCGATTTTGCGATTTTTGATTTAAATGTTCCGCTTTTGATATTATAAGGATGGAACAGCAAAGCATTCTAAATGCATCTCACGTTGTAGACTTTAAGCGTCTATTAAGTTAGATTTTTTTAGTGCAGCGGATTGTCAGTTCCTAAATGCCATAATCCTGCTCTCAGTATATCCATCCGTTATAGTGCATCACGAATTGGATGAAGAAAATTTGATTTTGCCTTCCGTACCATTCAGCAATTTTCGAATATTTGACTGATGTCGCCAAAAAATGAGTGCTGTAATAATCACGTTGGCTATAATGTAATATTCTACGCCAGAAAACCAATACATATATACGGGTGTCATCGCCGCTGTAATCAATGCTGCCAAAGATGAATAACGGAAACCAAATGCCATTATCAACCACGTCAATATCGCGCCAACACCCACCATCCAGTGTAATGCGAGTAAAACACCTAATGCGGTTGCAACCCCTTTTCCACCTTTAAAATTAAAGAATATTGGGTATAAATGACCTAAAAATACGGCTAAAGCACTCAACGCGACAAATAGGCTATGATCTGTCAAAAACTTAGCCAATAAAACCGCAATCACCCCTTTTAACATATCTAATATCAAGGTGATAATCGCTGCTTTTTTACCGCCATGGCGTAACACATTGGTTGCACCGGGATTGCCTGAGCCTAAGGTTCTTGGGTCTGCATATCCCATGAGTTTGCATACCACAACCGCAGATGAGAATGAACCCAATAAATAAGCAGCAATAACTAAACTAATATTAATTAACATAAGCAGTCCTAGAACAAAGGTTCTCCCATGGTCAAAGCATGTTTTTTGGTTTCAGTTGCTGTCGTTTTTGCTCTATAAATCGCGTACCGTTTAGGCACGTTTTCTTTATAGAAATATTCAAATTTTGCATTTGGGGTATGACTGGTTGCCAGAAAGCCTGTTGCAGGATCAATTTTAGCCGAGACAATTCCTTTTGGCATCGCTAATGAGCGAACTTTATATGATCGTAACGCTTGGCGCATATAGTCAATCCACATCGGTAGTGCGGCGCGAGAACCTGTTTCTTTTTTACCCAATGAACGCGGTCGGTCAAAGCCAACCCAAGCCGTGGTCACGATATTGGCGTTAAATCCTGTAAACCACGCATCATGTTGGTCGTTGGTTGTCCCTGTTTTACCAGCTAAATCGCTACGTTTCAATTTCAATGCACGAACTGCCGTACCCCGTTTTATCACGTCTTTCATCATTGAAGTGACGCTCCAAGCATTACGTTTATCTAAGACTCTCGGCGCATGGCTAAATTTCGGACTTTCTAAATCTGCACCCGATTCAACCGTATATTCAGGGCACTTTTTGCAGACTTCCAAAGCATCGGTTTTAAACAATAGATGTCCCGTCATATTTTCAATTTTACTTACCAAATAAGGCTTAACCAAATAACCACCATTAGCAAATGTAGCATAACCGCGTGCCAATTCTAAAGGCGTAACCTCACCTGTACCAAGAGAAATGGTCAAGTTTTTAGGAATTCGCTTACGTTCAAAACCAAATTTCACGATATGTTTGATGGCGGGATTAACCCCAATATTATTTAATAAGCGGATGGACACCAAATTACGTGAAAAAGTTAACCCTGTACGTAAGCTTGTAGGTCCATAATTGCGATGGGAAAAGTTCTTAGGCTTCCATAATTTATTGCCCGCACGGAAGACTACAGGTGCATCGTTAATCATGCTGGCAGGTGTAAAACCATGCTCCAATGCCGCAGAATAAATAAATGGTTTAAAGTTAGAACCGGGTTGACGAAAAGCTTGAGTGACGCGATTAAATTTACTTTGCTGAAAATCAAATCCAGCTGCCAACGCCAAAATTGCGCCTGTATTGGGATTTAAGCTGACTAAAGCTCCTTCAATTTGAGGCACTTCAGACAATCGCCATATTGCTATTTTTTCACCTTGGTTATTTTTAGCCGTACCGACTGGACGCGCCATAATCACATCACCGCGTTTAACAATGGATGATGCCGTTTTAGGTAAACCGCCACGCCGATTGTTATGCACATAGCGTCTTGCCCAGCGCAGGTTTTTCCAACCAATAGTAAATTCACCCACACGCTCATTATAGGCGACAATAGATTGTTTATTTACTTTCATCACCACACTTGATCGCAATTTGCCATAGCTTGGATATTTTTCTAATGCTTCTTTGGCTATTTTAGTTGCTTGTTCTGCATCTTTAGGCAATTCAACATGACCTGATACACCGCGATAACCATGCCGTTCATCATAGTTAAATAAATTACGCCGCAGTGCATTTTGCGCCGATTTTTGTAATGAAGAATGGACGGTGGTGTAAACATTAAAGCCTTTAGTATAAGCCGCTTCACCATACAATTCTTCCATATATTGACGTGCCATTTCAGCGACATGTGGCGAATCTAATTCCACTTCAGCTTTATATAATTTAGCCGTATTGGGTTGTTTAACCGATTCTTCATAGGTTGCAAAGTCGATATAACCTAGCTCATTCATCCGTTTTAAAATGTAATCACGTCGTTCCATCGCACGCGGAGGATTTGCAATTGGATTAGAAGAGGATGGAAATTTAGGAATACCTGCCAGCATTGCATATTCCGCAACCGCCAAGTCTTTCAAAGGTCGAGAATAATAAGCATAAGATGCTGCTTGAATACCATACGCCCGTTGACCAAAGTAAATCTTATTAAAATACAGCTCTAAAATTTCGGCTTTAGTTAAGGCTTGTTCAATACGCAATGCAAGCAGAATCTCTTTAAATTTGCGTTTAAAACTACGTTCAGGGGTCAAGAACAAGTTTTTCGCCACCTGCATTGTAATCGTACTACCCCCTTGGCGAATTTTACCTCCCGTTTTAACCAGATGCACAGCAGCACGGATTAAACTTTTAAAGTTAACCCCGCTATGCTCAAAAAATTTATTATCTTCGGTTGCCAGTATCGCATTAATCATCAATGGAGGAATCTTGTGTACTTCAATTGGAATACGGCGTTGCGTACCAAATTCAGCCATAAATTTTCCATCGTGACTATATACGCGCAATGGAATTTGAAAATCAATCGCTTTAATATGTTCTATGGAAGGAAGTTGAGGCAAAAAATAACCTACAATAACCGCTGCACCTGTAGCCGCTAATAAACTTAAGATTAATGTCATGAGCAAAGTCATTCGCAACACGGTGTATAAATAATATCTAATCATGATAGAGTTCAACTGAATTGTTTAGCCATATTTTATCTGTGCAATTTTGATGGCACAATAGTCATTTAACTCACAAGTATAACAACCCACAATAAATAGTCCATAGCGAGAATTTTCTATATAATCTTAAAATCCTTTAATTATTATACTTAAGGTCAATTGAAAAGCTTATGATTCGTCAATTTGAAAATTTAACCCCTAAAATTGCAGAGACTGCTTATATTGATCCCCAAGCAGTTGTGATTGGTGACGTTACGATGGGAGAAGGCGCGTCTATTTTCCCAATGGCGGTGGCGCGTGGTGATATTCATCGTATTGAAATTGGGGCGCGAACTAATATTCAAGATGGTTCAATTTTACATGTCACTCATGATAGTGCGTATTGCCCCGGTGGTTTGCCGCTGATTATTGGTGAGGATGTAACCGTTGGACATCAAGTCACACTCCACGCTTGTACTATCGGTCATCATTGTTTAATTGGGATGGGATCAGTCGTTTTGGATGGCGCGGTGTTAGAACCTTATACATTATTGGGCGCGGGCAGTTTGGTATCACCGCATAAAACGTTGGAAGGTGGTTTTTTGTGGAGAGGCAGTCCTGCGAAGAAAATTCGTCCGTTAACAGAAAAAGAAATACAATATTTTGAATATTCTGCACAAAATTATGTGAAATTAGCACAGCGTTATTTGAGCAATTAACTTTAGGGGTCGTTCTAAATTAAATCTAAAAGACCCAAAAAGGCTCTAATTACCAATCACTTGCAAATACCCGACATTCCGCATATAACTTAAAAAA
>JAYQWJ020000018.1:0-2471 GCA_035829175.2 Candidatus Albibeggiatoa psychrophila | reverse complement strand
GCTTGCAATCTAGGCAGGGTACGCTTTAAACGGCTGGCTTCTGGTGGCGGTGCGGGAATCGCAATAACCCCTGCATATAAACAACCAAAAAAAGCGGCGAGAAACTCTAAACCTTGCGGATAAAGCAGTAATGCCCGTTCTCCACGCGCATGATATTGCTGAAGTTGTGCTGCAATTGCTCTAGCTTGCAAATCAAGTTCAGCATAAGTAAAAGTTTTACCTTCCACTTTGCCGTCTATCATAAAAGTATAAGCACGTTGATTGGGTTGTTGTTCTGCACGTAATTGCAGCAAGTCTATCAATGTGGCACATTGCATAAGTGTTGCTCCAATTACCCTAAAAAGTTATTCATTTTAACAATTTAGAGTAATATTCCTACCTGTAATTTTGACAGTCAACTCCCCAAAAGCTGCACAAAAATCAGTTTGTTTTTTTTAAAATTGAATGATTTTATTGCGTGATTTCAAATCAGACAAGAAACTGTTGTAATCAGAATTACCTAGACCCTTTTGCAAATTATTCGCGGCTTGCTTGTCGTCTGCTTTGGGTTCTGATTTTACACCCAATACAGCATAAACAGCATAATTTCCATTATCTAAAACTAAGCCTTGATATAACGCATTATTTTCAGGCGGTGTACCTAGTTTAAATGCCGATTCAACAATCGCTTGACTACCAAATTTCTCATTACGAGATACCCATTTTTGCTCTGACCATAATAAATCATTATCATCAGAAATTTTTATGACATCCGCTTCAGCTTGCTTTAACAAATCTAAAACAGTTTGACCAATTTCCCTGGATTTTGCTTCGGTTTTTTCGGCAATTAAAGCATTATGAATATCTTCTTTTACTTCAGCCAATGGACGCAATTGCGGTAATTCATGAGCTTTAACTCTAAACACAACAGACTTACCATCTACAAATTCAACAGGTTCACTATTATGTTGCTCATTTAAGACTTCTTCACTGAATGCAATATCTAACACTTTAGCATTGGCAAAGATTTCATCATCTTTCAAACCTTTGCTGTTAAATAAAACACTTTCTTGTTTAGTCAATTCCATATTGTTGGCTAAATCATCCAAATTATCAGGAAATTGGAATGCTAAATCAGCCAAATCCTCTAATAATTGGTCATGATATTTGGAACTGGCTTGCTCTTGACGTAATTCTTTTTCCAATGCAGCTTTAACTTCTTCATAAGGTTTGATTTGAGCGGCTTTTTTATCTTCTAACTTAATGATATGGAAACCAAATTCAGATTGCACAGGCTCACTCGATACATCACCGATATTCATTGCAGCAACAGCCGTTTCAAATGATTTTACCATCCGACCTTCGGTAAACCAGCCCAAATCGCCACCACGTTGCCCACTACCTTTGTCATCAGACTGTTGTTTGGCTAATTCCGCAAAATCTTCATCTGCTTGTAATTTTGCAATCAAATCTTGGGTTTTTTGCTTAGCTTGAGCAATTTCATCTTCAGTTACAGTTGATTCTGCGCTCACTAAAATATGTCTCGCTTTCCATTCAACAGGTGTTGTGTATTGTTCTAAACGTGTTTCATACGCTTGTTGCAAAGTATCTGAATCAAAATTGATATTTTTTTCAATATCGTCAATGGATAATACAACATATTCCACACTAATTTGTTCATCCGTCATGTATTGCTTGGAATTGTCATTGTAACGTTTTTCAATTTCCGTATCAGATACTTCAATTTGCTCATTGTATGTTTCTTTATCTAAAATCACATAGCGAACAAGACGTTGTTGATTTTCAAGCTGATCTTTTTGTGCTTGATAATAATCGGTGCTAAATGCAGATTGGCTGACGCTTTCACGTAATTGCTGTGCCAACATATCACGGCGAATTTGCATCTCAAACCCAACAGGATTTAAACCACGGCTGGTGAGCAATTGCTCATAAAGTTCTGGAGAGAATTGCTTATTTTCCTGAAATGCAGGGTTTTGTTGAATTTGGGCAGCCAATAAGCCATCGCCAATTCGCATTCCTTCATCAGAGGCAATTTGTAGCAATAACTCTTGGTTGATTAAATCTTTAAGCGTATCACGTTCAATCTGTTCATTCATAAACGAAATATCTTGGGTTCTGAACATGGAGCGGAAATATTGTTGACGTTGGCGTACCGCATTTTCATAGTCAGCACGTTCAATACTAGTTCCATTAACTTTTGCGATTGCCGTATTGGGCTGGGGTTGGATGTATTCATATACGCCCCACATGGTAAAAGGAACTGTAATTAATATCACAATAATCCATGCGCCAATACCTTGCGCTCTATCACGAATGCTTTGCAGCATAGTTTTCACCTAATTGAAGTGGTTTAATAGTGAATAGTAGTGTACCGTTTCTTTTGGGCAAAAAAAAGGTACACCTAGTTACTAGATGCACCGTTACTAAAAATCTGCACTAATCTCTTAGTTCAATTTATTCACATCGTCATC
>JAYQWJ020000017.1:0-4352 GCA_035829175.2 Candidatus Albibeggiatoa psychrophila | reverse complement strand
TTTCCTGACTCCCAAATTCTATTTGGGAGTACTGAATGGAAGCTCAGCTTCCCGTATTTACATTGCGTTAGCGATTTAATAAGTTATTATTCAAGTAGTTGAAAATTTTATAATCATTCCACACAATACGATATAATACATCAAACAAAACTCTGTTAGACTTAATCGCACATCAATCGTTTAGCCAAAACTTATGCGCACTCTATTCCTTATATCCTGCTTACTCCTGTCTTTCACCATTCAAGCTAAAGATAACGTACAATTTTATTTAGAAAAATACGGGCGTGCTGACCCACAAAATGAATATGTGCAACACGCTGAAACCGTATTTAAACGCATCGTTGCAGTTGCAGACAAAAACCACCACCGTTACCCACAACTTGCCATCATCAACAGCCCTGCCGACCCATGGGCAATCGCACTCCCCGATGGCTATATTATCATCGCATCCCAAACACTGGACATTTGCTATAAAAACGTCTCTAAACAAATTGGTGACAGTCGCATTGCCTTTATTCTAGGACATGAACTCGCACACCTAGCCAATGATGATTTCTGGCATCAAGAAGTCGCACTATTCTCTCATCAAAACCAAGCATTAAGCCAAGCACTAGAAAATCCCCCACAACAAAAAGATAAAGAACTCGCCGCTGATGACCGAGGTTTCATTTATGCCGCAATCGCAGGCTATCCCGTTGACAAACTACTGACTCAAGATTTTTTCCAATATTGGCAGCAACAAACCACCGCTCAAATTCATAGTAAAACCCATCCAAATCCACAAGCTCGACAACAAATGCTTCAAGCTCGACTCGATAATATTCTACAAAAATTACCCCTGTTTCATTTTGGTGCACGCTTAAGCCATTTTGAACGCTGTGAAGATGCCGTGTATTTTTTACGTGAATTCCAGAAAATATTCCCCGCGCGAGAAGTGCTGAATAATATTGGTTTCTGTTACTTGCAATTGGCGCGACAAGACTTAGGACAAACCGCCTATTTTTACTGGATGCCATTAGTGCTCGATGCCCACAGCCAAGCGGATAATTTAGACTTAGCCCCCGCCAGCCCATTACGCAGTATTGAACCCGTCCGCCGTGCCGATAAATGGTTATTACAAGCCAAAGACTTCCTAGAACTCGCAGTCAAAACCGACCCATATTATATTCCCGCTCAATTAAATTTAGCCGTTACCTTGCTATATCTCAAAGAAATTTATCAAGCGCGGGCGGTTATCGAAAAAGCCAGAAAATTAGAACCCGATAATTTAATGATTCAAGGCTTACGAGCATTAATTTTGTACGAAGAAGGCTTAGAAACTGATATGTGGTCACAAGCGATTCAATTACTACAAAAACTCATTAAAGATGAAAACGCCCCCACATCACTCATTTATAATACAGCGCGTTTATTAGATGCTCGAGGACGTGCAGGCAGCAGCGAATTATGGCAACGTTTAGCCCAACAAGCAGACAGATTGCCCGCAGTGATTCGATTGATTGTGTGTGAAAAAACTGATTGCCCCGAACAAAAAACAAAGACCGCTACAATTAAAAAATGGGCATTACCGTTACAAATTGGCACTTACATTCGACGTGACTCGAAAGCCAAACAGGTGTTGAAAAAATGTCACATTTTGCCGTTTGACTGGCAATTAGAACTATATGGCAAGATTTATCAGAATCCACAACAAGGCTATGAATACCTAGAAATGGCGGGTTATATAGAAATGATAGTATTAAATCAGGTTTCTCAACTCACACCTGTTATGCTACAAGACTATTGCGCAAGTCCATTACAAAAACGCCAAATTGCCCAAGGTCAACTCCATTTTTGCCAAGATTGGGCTGCTTTAGTGCTCAATAAACAGGTCAAACAAGTCTGGTTAGTTAAAAATTAAGCACATAAAGATTGATAATTAATAATGGTTCATTGATAATTGTTCCAACGTTGTATGCCTGTTACGAAATGAGCAACAGCATAATTCACAAATTTCAAACGCCTAGCCCGCAATACCAATACACAGATTACAAGGTGGTTTAGAATTTGAATAAGGTTTAATACACAGACTGTAACCAACCAGTTATCACAACAACCATATCGAGTAAGTCGTGTTTATAAGGCAGGTCTTGAGGACACTATGCAATGAGTTATAGTGCGCTGAGTATCAAATCCATTCTATTGTTTTTCTTGATCGTGATCGTATTGACGTTCGCCATGACAGTAGGGCTATTTTTTAGTAAACATAGTGCCTTACAAAATCAATTGGCTTACTTGCACTTACAACAAGAAACAGAGAACTTTGCTGAAAGGTTAGATTCAGAAGTTGAATTAGCCCAGCAGAATGTGAAACGCTTAAAAGGCTACGTGTCGATTTTGGAAAATTCCGATGACATTCACCAAATCGATGAACATTTAATGTTCTTACGTCAAATGATGGCAGAAAATTTACAATTTGAGCCAAGTCATTTTAGTAACTTCTTTGCCTTAGAACCCTTCAAAGCGCGTGAATATTTAAATCAGCAGGGCTATTTGCTGTTTGTGCATAAAAATATTAACCAACGTGATACGGCGCGTTATAACAAACCACACAATATGATTGTCGAGTCATGGACTGAACCAAATTATGTGAATGACCCGCGTAAATTTTGGTATCACCTTGGTAAACGCTCGCAAGATATGCAAGTCACGCCAATTTATGAAGACGATGATTATCTGAAACAAGCCATGTTTAGCATCACGCAAGGTTTATACGATCAACGGCGGTTTTATGGTGTGGTTGGAGTTGGTTTATTGGTCGATAGCTTTTTTGAAGACATTGAAAAAAAACGTTTAGGTAATACGGGCGGCATGTTTTTAGCGGATTATCAAGCGGGTACATTGCTCAGCAAAATGTTAGAGGGTACAACTCAATTTTTGCCTGCCAGTGAACGAATGCAATACACTTTATACAGCTCAAATAAAGAACAACCATTCTGGAAAACCTTACTCACCAAAGATGTCCCGTATCAAGAATATGAATCCAATGGTATAACTTATACTTTATCCTCTAAAAAATTGCATAACTTACCTTGGACATTAGTGAGTTATCAGCAGACATCCGAGTTAAAAAGTGACAAACGCTACAATTTAAACTTATTTATTTTATTTAGCTTTGTTTTACTCTTGTTACTGGGTGCAATGTTTTTGGTGTTATACCGTTCTTTCGCCAATTCATTATCCATATTATTACACAAATTACCCAAAGCGATTGCGAATCCCAATGAAGTCAAATCCTTAGAATATGGTGTCCTTGAGTTAAAACAGCTCACACAAATGTTTGTGCAATTAGTGGTCAAATTAAATAAGTTTAACAATGAAAAAGCCGAATGTGTCAAACGCTTACAATCATTACGCAAAGCACAACTAGAACAAGTACAATTATACGAAAAACGTAAAGAAGAACTGACTAAAGTCACTCGTGAAGCCCAAAACTCACGCGGTGAAGCCCAAAAAATGCGTTTACAAATCCAAAAATCGCGGGTTGAGATTCAAAAATACAAATTAGAAGCCCAACGCGCCAAAGTGCAAGCCAATGCGGCAAATCAAACCAAAACCCAATTCTTAGCCAATATGAGCCATGAATTGCGTACCCCGATGAATGCCATTATTGGTTATACCGAAATTCTACAAGAAGATGCCAAAGACCAAGGACGTGATGAGTTTATCCCTGATTTACAGAAGATTCACGGCGCAAGTTATCATTTATTGGATTTGATTAATAACTTGTTTGATATGTCGCGGATTGAGTCGAGTAAAATGGATTTATATATCGAGACTTTTGATATTGCACCGATGATTCAAGATGTGGCGAATGCGGTTGCCCCGTTGTTGGAGAAACAGTCTAATATTCTCAAAGTCAATTGTGACAGTGCATTAGGTACGATGTCAGCAGATTTGACTAAAGTTCGACAAAATTTGATGAATCTATTAACCAATTCCAACAAGTTTTCACAACAAAGCATCATTACTTTAACCGTGACTCGGGAACAAAATGAGGCGCGAGTCGATTGGATTATCTTTGGGGTGACAGACCAAGGTATCGGTATGACTGATGACCAAATGAAGAAATTATTCCAAGCGTTTACACAAATTGACCAGAGCAATCAACGACGTTATGGCGGTAGTGGTTTAGGCTTGGCGATTACAAAACAATTCTGTGAAATCATGGGCGGTGATATTTCGGTTGATAGCCATTTTAGTGAAGGCAGCACCTTTACAATTCGCCTACCTGCTGAAGTGAAACCGATGGACATTGTTTAACGCTCACAGACGTGCAAAACTCATTTTGCCAGTGAGCATAAACATACCAT
>JAYQWJ020000016.1:0-10124 GCA_035829175.2 Candidatus Albibeggiatoa psychrophila | reverse complement strand
AAATCGTTATTTTAAACAGGTTCTTGTTATTAATTGATGTTTAAGCAAGAATTTATAAGCTTAACACATTCATTTTAAACATGACTTGCATTATCTGCTATTCCCTACTAACAATTGATTTATTTTAGAGTAAAATAGCGAACACTTTGTTTTCATCAAGGGGCAGTCTAATGCGATTATGGACAATATTTGTTGCATTAATATTTATTAGCTTGGCAGGGTGTGAAAAGACACCAAGCACATCAGATAGAATGGATTCAAACCCCAAACAAACAGGTAAAAGCGTAGGACATTTGCGCATACCTTTCAATGGCAGTATTTCAACGATAGATCCCAGTCTTACTGTTGATATTGCCTCAATCGAACTAGTCGAACATTTATTTTTAGGTTTAACCGATTTTGACCCTAAAACTTATGAAGTCTTACCTGAATTGGCGACTAGCTGGGAAATCAGCAAAGATACTCTCACTTATACTTTTAAATTACGCGAAGATGCAAAATGGACAACAGGCGATCCTGTCACCGCACATGATATTGTGTGGGCTGTCAAACGTAACTTAGACCCGAAATTAGATTCTTATTATGTTTTCACTTTGTTCTCTTTGAAAAATGCGGAACAGATTTATGAAGGCGAAGCAGATATTTCTACCCTAGGTGTTAAGGCGATTGATGATTTTACGATTGAGTTCCAATTGGCTCGACCAACGGCTTATTTTCCTGCCTTAGTCAGTATTTGGACTTATCGCCCATTACCAAGCAAAGTGATTGAAACCTATGGTGATGATTGGACTTTAGCCAAAAACATCCAAACTAATGGCTCTTATCGTTTGGCAAATTGGAAAAAAGGCAATTACATTACTTTAGAAAAAAATGATTATTACTATGATGCTGATAAGATTAATATCAAAAAAATTGAATATTTAATTGTGCCTGAAAGTTCGCTCGGGATTGCCATGTATGAAAACAATGAATTGGATATTATCGGTGAGCAATATTTACGGATTCCATTGACTGAAATTCCTCGAATTAAAGCCAATCCCTATTTAAGCAAAGAGCTTTCTGTTGAGCCACAGTTTTGTACAGAATTTTATGGATTTAATACTCGCATCGCACCAACCAATAATCCATTAGTTCGTAAGGCAATCGCAAGCGCAATTAATAAGCAATTGTTAGTTGATGTGGTGACAAAAGGCAATCAAACGCCTGCAACCACTTTCACCCGCCCACCTATTTTTGGTGCAGTCGACCCTAAGGAAAAAGTAGGGATTCAATTTGACCCGATTCAAGCTAAAAAATGGTTGGAAGAAGCAGGCTATCCCGATGCTAAAGATTTACCTAAAATTGTACTGATGCATAACAATAGTGAAGTTCATCATGCCAATGCGATTGCAATCCAAACCATGTTAAAGCATTACATTAATGTTGATGTTGATGTACAAGAGCGTGGTTTTGATAAATATATGGATACGCTCGATCAGCCAAATACACCGAATATGTTTCGTTTTGGTTGGTGTGCCGATTATCCAGATGCAAATAACTGGTTGTATGATGTGTTTCACCCGACTGTATCGCCAAATTGGATTGGTTGGAATAATCAAGAGTTTGCAAAAGTAGTTGAGGCAGCACAATCAGAACCTGATCCAAAAATTCGTGTGCAATTATATCGGCGAGCAGAAGAAATCCTAAATACAGAAGAAACTGCAATTGTGCCACTTTATTTTGCAACGGCATTATATTTGGTTAAACCTTGGGTTAATGATTGGTACATTATGGCTTTTGGTGGTCAACAAATCCGTAATTGGTCACTGGCGGAGTAAATACAACAATGAATCAGAATCAAGATTTATACAATATTGTCGTCACGGGCATCATAGATGGTCATGAACACGAAGCTGTACAGCTAAAATTAGCTGAAATACTCAAGCTTGAGCTACAAGAGGTTTCTGAATTATTCGTTAAACCAACCATTGTTAAACATGCTTGTGAACAACACGTTGCGGATAATTATCAACATAAATTAACTGAATTGGGTATTGCCTGTCATATTGAGCTTGAAAATCATAATAAGCAGGAATTAGCCGACGAACTTGCAACACAATGTCGTTTGGTATTAGAAAAAATGGAGCAGGTTTTAGACACTGGGATAGAGCAACAAAAACCGATTCAAGAACTTGATTTTAGCGCGATTGAGAAAGAGCTTCCTAAAAAGCCTATGTCAATATTGAAGAAATTTATCATTTTTGGATTTCCTGCGCTTGTTGTCATCGCTATTTTGAATGCAAATGGATTTTTTAGTAACCCTAAACCTCTTTATATTGCATTAGCAGCACCGCTACAAACGGGTAATGGACAGGCGATGTTAAAAGGGGTACAGCTTTATTTAGACACCTATAACAAGGAACATGAAAATAGACCGATAAAATTACTGACATTTGACGACGAAAGTAAGGTTGATAAAGCCCGCGAAGTTGCTCAGCAAATTGTAGATAATCCACAAATTTCCGCAGTTATCGGACATTACACCAGCACTGCATCATTAGCAGCTTCTGACATCTATGAAAAAGCAGGGATTCCAGCAGTATCCGCTACCGCATTGGCAAATGAGCTGACGCGCAATAATGATTGGTATTTTCGAGTTATTTTTAATAATAGTGATCAAGGTGCATTACTCGCTAATTACATTAAGAAAACCTTGAATTTTGAACAAGCTTATGTGATTACTGATACAGGTGCTTATGGGTCAAGTTTGGCTAAGTCATTTGTCACTACGGCGGAAAATATTGGTTTGCCGATTAAACAGCAATGGTGGTGTTCTAATAGCGATACGGAAGGTTTGAAAAATATTATTGCTGAAATGATGACTGTGATACCTGATGAAGAAAGTTCTGTATTGTTTGTTGGCACTTATGGCACAGATGCAGTTGAAATTCTGACTTCATTGAAGAGTAAAAACCGTAAAATGACGATTGTTGGTTCAGAAGCATTTTCAACCAAAGGCTTTCAAGAGCAGCTTGCTAATTATCCACAAGAACGTACTAGCCCCGGTTATTACAGTGACGGCACTTATGCTACGATGCCATTCTTAGTTGGTATTTCTAACCAGCGAGCACAAATTTTTTCTAGTGATTATTTCAAAGCTTACAATGAAAAAGCCTCGGCAACCTCCGCATTAACTTATGATGCGACCTTATTATTGTCTCATGTCATGGAACAGATTGACGTTGAATTGCCAATTAAGCAAAAACGTTTAGCCATCCGCGATCATTTGTATAATATGACCATGCCAGATAGAGCCATCGAAGGTGTGACGGGTTATCTGTATTTTGATGCCTATGGTGATGCGGTTAAACCTATTTCAGTCTCGGTATATCAAAAAGGCACGCCTGTTGCTGCACTGTATCAATACCAGCCTTTAAATAATTTAAGTCAGATAGATAATTTACTCAAAGAAGTATTAGAAGAAAGAGTGATTTCACTGAATGGCAAATTTATGCACCGTGCTCAAGTCGTTTACACGGGGATGGATTTTAACGAACTTTCTGAGTTAGATACGTCAAAATCTTCTTTTGTCGCTGATATTTTCTTATGGTTTAGATTTAAAGATGAGTTTGATGATAAAAATGTGCTTTTAGTGAATGCGGTCGATGCTACGACAAAGTATTTTACTGATCCGCTATTCACTTCTACCGATGAAAAAACAGGTGTTACAACCCATACTTATCGATTAAAAACTGCATTTAAAGGTTATTTTGATTTTAAACGTTATCCTTTAGACATCCAACGTTTACCAATTCAATTACGCCATCAAACCTTAACTCGTGAAAAGCTAATTTATGTTGTAGACACCTTAGGCATGGATACGGGCGGTGAGTTAGGCACATTGGCAATGCAACACAAATTTGAGCGGAATAATATTTTTTCCATTGGTGGTTGGAAAGTGCGCAATATTGCTTTTTATCAAGACAGTCGCAAAAGTGATTCTACATTAGGAATGCCTGCTTTATTTGGTTCACAGCAACGCATTGAATATTCACAGTTTAATGCCTACATTGAAATTGAGCGACATGTATTGAGTTTTGTGCTTAAGAATTTGCTATCAGTTATTTTCGTGGTGGCTTTAGGCTATCTGGCATTCTACATCACTGATTTTTATACAGGGTTATTCCTTAATATCAACATGATTATTTCGACATCACTGTTCCATTTGAATATGAGTTCGCAATTGAGCAATATCAGTTATGTGGTATTAATCGAATATGTGTTCTACATGGTTTATATGCTGGCAATTTTTGCGATTGTGATTCAAGTGATTATTTACGTCCATGCGAATGATGCCGTTCTTGAACGCCGATTACGTTCTTTTGGTAAGATTATGTATCCGCTCTTTATCTTTTTAATTTTAGGATTAGCTCTGCTATTGCATTAATAATGAAGACACAAACATACCGAGAATTTACAGTTGCGGCGACTATTTTAGGCATTCTTCAAGGCGTAATCTTAGTCGTAGCATTTGCTTATATTAGTTTAAAGTTAGGATTTTCCTTAGGTGGTTCTGCAATTGCGGCGATTCTCGGTTATGTATTGTTGCGTGGTGTCTTAGGCGTTGGAACAAGCGTCGAAAATAATATAAACCAAACCATTGCCTCATCGATTAATACTGCGGGTACAGGCGTTGCTTTTGTGATGCCCGCATTATTTTTATTACAGGCACAAGACCCCAGTTTCTCATTTGCACTCACACCGCTATTAGTCTCAGGCGTTGCAGGTGCATTGCTGGGTGTTGTGTTGATTATCCCATTGCGTAAACAATTGATTGAGCTTGACCGCTTACGTTTTCCAACAGGTACAGCAACAGCGACTATCATTCGATCAGGTTCTGAAGGCTTTAGCAAGGCTAAATATTTATTTATTGGTTTAATTGTGAGTGCGATTTGGAAAGGTATTTTGATTTCAGGCTTGGTTGCCGAAGAGGTCTCTTTTGGCTTTGGAATCATCCCTTTATATCTCAGCCCTTTTATTTACCTTTCATTGATGAATGTTGCAGCGGGAATGCTATCAGGGCGTGGGGGTTTACCCTTCTTCTGGGGTGGTATTTTAGGTTGGTGGATTTTGTCGCCGATGATCGTGCATTTTTCACCTGAATCAATTCCTGTTGGTTTAGAAGCTGCTGGAGTGGTTGATTTTATTTATGGCGAAATGTTAAGACCCTTAGGTATTGGGATTTTAATCGGTGCTGCATTAATGGGGGTTGTATTGGCTTATCCTTCAATGATGGCGGCCTTCCGTTCTTTGTTATCTGCTTCAAAAATCAAGTCTCAACGAGAATTACCATTATGGCTATTGGCTGTTATTGTGTTGCTTGTATTTAGTGCTCTACTCTGGTCTTTGATCCAATCGACCGATTTTAGTTTAGGCTATTTAATTTTTGTGGTATTGATCGCCATTATTTGGGCATGGGTTGCCAGTCTGATTGTGGCTCAATCGGTTGGTTTATCTGATATTACACCGCTTTCTGGCATGGCATTAGTCACTGTATTTTTAATGATGATATTGTTGGATGGCAATGTCGTTGCCTCAATTACGCTAACCATGGGTATTGGGATTGCAATCACTCAAGGTGCTGATATGATGCAAGATTTAAAAACAGGCTTTTTGATTGGTAGTAAGCCCATTTACCAACAAATCGTTCAATTAAGTTTTGCATGGATAGGGGTATTTGTTTCAGTTGGCGTTTTGTATTTACTATGGCAATCAGGTGTGGGCGACCAAGGTGGTTTTGGACCGGGTACGACATTGCCTGCGCCACAAGCATCTACTTTAACCAGTTTGGTTTCCGCAGTTCAAAATGATACTGTTCCAACAGATAAATTTATTTTTGGCGGTATTGTTGGTGTGATGTTAACGCTTGCACCGATTGCTGGCTTAGGAGTTTTGGTTGGCTTGGCTATGTATTTGCCGTTTTCAATTACTTTGGGTTATGGAATTGGTTGTTTAATTAGTATGGGTTTAGAAAAACAGTATGGTTATAGTTTCATTGAAAAAATCATTGTGCCGCTAGCATCGGGTTTAATTATTGGTGAGGCGTTAGTAGGTGTAGGTGATGCAATTTATGGGGTGTTATCATGAGTAAAATCACATCATTTACTAGTGGCGTTATTTTTACTTTGGGAGTCGTCTTAACTTTATTTGCCTCAGTGTGGACTAAACTGGCGGATATAACCCTTACATCTCCTATCATATTTAGTATTTTTTTGATGATTCTTGGTTTGGTATTTATGCAAGGTTGGATTAAAGAACAAAAAACGCCTGAGCAGGAAAAAGCTGAAACCTTACAAGTCTCCAATGTTTCACATATTTTAATAGTTTTTAAACAAGCTATTGAACAACTTGAAGTTTCTGACAATGTGGATGTTTTGGTTGAAAAAATAGTGGAAATCATTGAAAATTATTTGTTACCAATCAATCATCAACATCAAGCAATTAAAGCAACTTATGGTCAACAAAGTTTGGATATTATTTTAAATCTAGCCCAAGCCGAGCGTTTATTAAATCGGATTCAATCTGCTGCGTTAGATGGTTATCCGCAAGAAGTGAAAAATAGTTATGATGAGTTAGTCCAAGTTACCAGACAAATTGAACTACATTCTTAAGAATACAAGAGTGGTAAAGCTTGGATAAAAAGTAAAAACCTCCTAATCTCACTTTAAATTAAGAGCAGGAGGTAAAAAGTTGAGATTATGCCAACTTCTTGAATATTAAAGTACCATTCGTGCCGCCAAAGCCAAATGAATTACTTAAAGCAATATCAATCGGCATTTGACGTGCTTGATTTGGAACATAGTCTAAACCTGCACATTCTGGGTCTGGATTGTCTAAATTAATCGTTGGTGGTGCGACTTGGTCACAAATACTTAAAACTGAGAAAACTGCCTCTAAACCACCTGCAGCTCCTAATAAGTGTCCTGTCATCGACTTAGTTGAACTCACTGCCACTTGTCCTGCTGCATTACCAAATGCACGCTTAATCGCCATAGTCTCAATCTTGTCACCTGCTGGCGTAGACGTACCGTGAGCATTAATATAATCAACTTGGTCTGGATTAATTTCGGCATCTTTTAAGCTATTAATCATACAACGTCTTGCACCATCACCGTCTTCGGCTGGCAATGTCATGTGAAACGCATCGCCACTCATGCCATAACCAATCAGCTCAGCATAAATTTTCGCGCCACGCTTTTTAGCATGTTCGTATTCTTCTAAAACCACAACACCCGCACCATCACTCAGCACAAAACCATCACGACCTGAATCCCAAGGACGGCTAGCCAATTCTGGCGTATCGTTAAAGTGAGTTGATAAGGCGCGTGCTGCACCAAAACCGCCTAAACCCATTTCAGATGAGGCCATTTCTGCACCCCCTGCAATCATCACATCCACATCGCCATACACGATTAAACGTGCCGCATCACCAATATTGTGCGTACCCGTAGAACATGCGGTGACAATGCCATAATTCGGGCCTTTGATACCATATTTAACCGACAAATTACCTGCAATCATGTTAGTAATATTGCTCGGTACAAAGAAAGGAGAAATCTTACGAGGACCACCTTTTAAGAAAACAGAGTGTCCTTTTTCAATACCGGGTAGACCGCCAATACCAGAACCAATCGCAATTCCAATTCGATCTGCATTGTCTTCAGTAATTTCTAAACCTGCGTCTTCAATTGCTTCACAACTGGCTGCAATCCCATAATGAATAAAGGGATCCATTTTTTTAGCTTCTTTCGCTGGCATATACTGTGTGACATCAAAGCCATCAATTGTACCTGCAATTTGGCTTGAAAAGCGTGACGCATCATAAGCCGTCATTTTTTTAATACCGCTTTTACCTGCTAACGCCGCTTCCCAGCTTGCCTGTACAGTCAAACCTAATGGCGAAATTGCCCCCAATCCTGTAACAACAACACGTTTATATTTCACTGCGCTACCCCAAAATACAAAAAGGCCGGTATCACCGACCTACATCATTCTTAATTGTGGAGTGCAAGTGTTCGCGAACCGAAGTCCTCGTTGGTTAAACCAAAGTGCTTGTACTCCAAATCTAAACCAGTGACAATACTAATCTTCTAAGTGTTTATTAATATAGTCAATAGCTTGTTGAACTGTTGTGATTTTTTCAGCTTCTTCGTCAGGAATTTCGCATTCAAATTCTTCTTCCAAAGCCATAACTAATTCGACAGTGTCTAAAGAATCCGCGCCTAAATCTTCCACAAAAGAAGAGCTGTTTTTCACATCTTCTTCTTTAACGCCTAATTGTTCAACAACGATTTTTGTGACACGTTCTTCAATGCTTGCACTCATGCCTGATTTTCCTCCACAAAGCAGTTAGGACTGCTTAGGTTTAACTTAAAGTTCAGTTGGTTGACAAAATTTACTGCGTTGGCATTATGCCATATACATGCCGCCATTCACATGCAAAGTTTCACCTGTAATATAACTTGCCGCTGATGATGCTAAAAACACCACAGCCGAAGCAATATCATTCACATCCCCTGCTCGGTTCAGTGGAATATGGGTTAATAAATTATTTCGATGTTCTTCTGGCAATTGTTGGGTCATATCTGTATCAATAAAACCCGGTGCAATCGCATTGACCGTAATATTACGACTGCCAATTTCTTGGGCTAACGATTTAGTAAAACCAATTACACCTGCTTTTGACGCTGCATAATTGGTTTGACCTGCATTACCTGTTAAACCCACTACAGAAGTTAACGTGATAATTTTACCATGTTTTGCTTTCATCATTGCACGTAAACATGCTTTTGACACACGGTAAGTACCATTTAAGTTGGCATTAATTACATCCATCCATTCATCATCTTTCATACGCATGAATAAATTATCACGGGTAATCGCCGCATTATTCACTAAAACGCTAGGCATGTCTTTACCTAATTCTTTAAAAAAGCCTTCAACGGACTCACTTTCTGCAATATTTAAAACTTTACCCACACCGTCAATATTATTATCGGCTAAATATTGGCTAATTGCGGCTGCACCATTTTCTGAGGTAGCTGTACCATAGACTTTCGCACCAGCCTCACCCAAAGCCAAAGCAATTGCTTTGCCAATACCACGACTTGCACCTGTAACTAATGCGGTTTCACCTGTCAAATCTAATTTCATGCGTCATTCTCCGCAGCTTTTGCTAAGGCTTTATCTAAACTTTCAGGATCACCCAAAGGCATTGTGACCATGGTTTTATCAATACGTTTATTCAAACCAACCAATACTTTTCCAGGACCTGCTTTAAAAATAGTGTGTACGCCTTTATTTGCCATCATCTGAATCGTTTCTACCCAACGTACTGGATTGTGCAATTGAGCTTGCAGCGCGTGTCTGATGTCATCTGGATTATCATGACAGGCAACATTGAAATTATGAATTACAGGAATTTTTGGCGTATGAATCGTGGTTTGTTCTAACTTTTGCGCCATTTTTTCTGCTGCGGGTTTCATCAATGCACAATGTGACGGTACGCTGACTTGCAATAAGGTGGCTTTTTTCGCGCCCAGAGATTTAGCAACTTGGGTCGCGCGTTCAACAGCCGTCTTATGACCTGCAATGACAACTTGACCGGGAGAATTAAAATTAACCGCACTCACGACTTCATTTTCAGCCGCTTGGGCACAGGCTTCAATCACTTTTTCATCAGCTAAACCCATAATTGCAGCCATTGCGCCCGTACCTTCTGGCACTGCGGCTTGCATGAATTGCCCACGATGATGCGCTAACATCACGGCATCGGTATAGCTAATTGATTGGGCACAGACTAAAGCGATATATTCCCCAAAACTATGTCCTGCCATGATTTTAGGTTGAACGCCGTCTAAGTCATTCCAAATCCGCCAAATCGCAATCCCTGCGGCCAGTAATGCAGGTTGGGTTTTTTCAGTTTGACTGAGTTCTTCAGCAGAACCTTGTTGTGAGAGTGTCCAGAGGTCATATTTTAAGACTTCTGAAGCTTCTTCAAACGTTTGTTGTACAATAGGATAAATGCTAGCCAACTCTGCCAACATACCTACGGCTTGTGAACCTTGTCCGGGGAATACAAATGC
>JAYQWJ020000015.1:0-2358 GCA_035829175.2 Candidatus Albibeggiatoa psychrophila | reverse complement strand
TGTATCCTTTAAAAATCAGTTGATTGTCTATTTTAGAATTCAATGCCTGCCGAGTTAGATTATCGATTCTTAAAATGCTAAAAATCACATCGAACTCCGTCCTTTTAATCTCAATGGGTGAACTATGTCAAACACAACACAAACCGATATTCAAAAACTCATTGAAGGTCGTCACCCTGACCCCTTTTCTATTTTGGGCAAACATAAGATTAAAAAACAACAGGTTGTCCGAGCATTTCTACCTCAAGCCAAAACCGTGTTTATTCAACCGGGTGATATTCCGCTGCAAAAAATTGATAATGCAGGCTTATTTGAATGGCGTGGGGTCGTTGGCACGATTGCGGATAAATACCAAATTCAATGGCAAGATGGCGCAGGTAAAAAGCATAAAAACTACGATACTTACAGCTTTGATTTGCAACTGAATGAAGCCGATTTGGATTTGTTTCAGCAAGGAAAACATTGGTATGCTTATCGATTTTTAGGGGCTAAACGACATCTGGTTGATGCTGTGGAAGGGGTTTTATTTGCGGTGTGGTCGCCAAATGCGCAACGTGTTAGCGTGGTTGGTGATTTTTGTGAATGGGACGGGCGATGTTATCCGATGTTTCGTCATACTGAATTCGGTGTGTGGGAGTTGTTTATCCCAAATTTAAAAGCCAACACTTTGTATAAATACGAAATTTTAGGCATAGATGATACGATTCATCTTAAATCAGACCCTTATGGACAGGGATTTGAAAAACGTCCGCAAACGTCATCTTATGTTGTCAGTCCTAGCGAACATCGTTGGCAAGATGAAAATTGGTTAAAACAACGTGAGCAATTTAATTGGCAAACCCAGCCTATCAGTGTCTATGAAGTGCATTTAGGCTCTTGGTTGCGTGATGAAAACAATGATTTTTTAAATTATCGCCAACTTGCGCATCAATTAGTCGATTATGTCAAAAAACTACATTTTACCCATATTGAATTATTACCCGTTGCCGAGCATCCATTAGATGATTCTTGGGGTTATCAAGTCACGGGTTATTTTGCGCCAACCAGTCGTTTTGGCTCACCTGATGATTTTCGCTATTTTGTTGATTATTGCCATCAGCATGATATTGGGGTGTTATTGGATTGGGTTCCGGGACATTTTCCTAAAGATGCGCACAGTTTATCGTGGTTTGATGGTGCGGCATTGTACGAATATGCTGACCCGCGCCAAGGTGAACATCAGGATTGGGGTACGTTGATTTTTAATTATGCGCGTTATGAAGTGCTGTGCTTTTTGATTTCTAATGCATTGTATTGGTTAAAAGAATTTCATATTGATGGTTTACGTGTGGATGCGGTGGCTTCGATGTTGTATTTGGATTATTCGCGTGAGCCGGGGGAATGGATTCCTAATCAGTATGGCGGCAATGAAAATCTGGAAGCGATTGAATTCATGAGACAAATGAACAGTGTGCTGCATCAAGAATGTAAAGGCATTATTGTTATTGCAGAAGAATCAACCAGTTGGCCACAAGTGACTAAGCCGCCTTATGTGGGAGGTTTGGGTTTTAGCATGAAATGGAATATGGGTTGGATGCACGATTCATTGCAATATATATCTAAAGACCCGATACATCGCACTTATCATCATGACCATCTGACATTTAGCGTGTCATACGCATTTAGCGAGAATTTTATTTTGCCGTTTTCACATGATGAAGTGGTACATGGCAAGTGTTCGATGTTGGATAAAATGCCGGGCGATGTGTGGCAGAAATTTGCAAATTTGCGTTTGTTATATACTTATATGTGGTGCTATTCAGGCAAGAAATTGTTATTTATGGGCTGTGAATTCGCTCAAGGCAAAGAATGGCAGTTTAAAGAAAGTTTAGATTGGGATTTGTTGGACATCAATTTACATCAAGGCGTGCAACAATTAGTGAGAGATTTGAATCAATTGTATTTAACCGAGCCTGCGCTGCATTCTGATGATTTCACTCAAATGGGTTTTCAGTGGATAGACAAGCATGATGCGGAACAGTCGATAATTTCTTTTATACGCCAAATTCAGATTGATGGCGAATTAAAACAGGTGATTGTATTGCTTAATTTTACGCCGATTCCACGTCATTCTTATCAGATTGGAGTGGATAAAAATGGCAAATATCATGAAATTTTTAATTCTGATGCGACTTATTATGGCGGGAGTAATATGGGAAATGGTACGTTGACGACAGAAGCTAAAGCGTGGATGGGTCGCCCTTATTCTTTGTCTGTGAGTTTGCCACCTTTGGCAGGGATTGTTTTAAGTTGTAAAGGTTAAATCTGCTTAAAGTTAATATTTTGAGCTTGTCCGTATTTCCGACATTCCGCATATAA
>JAYQWJ020000014.1:0-1151 GCA_035829175.2 Candidatus Albibeggiatoa psychrophila | reverse complement strand
CCACCTGCTTTTAACTTCGCGGTAATTTGCGCCACATCGGTTAAATTTTGCTCTTTCACCGCTTTTAAAATCGTATTCTTACCCACACCAAAACAAGAACATATAATCTTACCTGCATCATCCTGTTGCTTCGCGGGCTGTCCCAACAACAAATTAATCCGCTCATCTAAAGACAATTCATCTTTGACAAACAAATCTTGTAACCAATCACGCGCGGGCAATTGCTCATCAGGACTGATAAACACACAGGCTTGCAACTGACCATTGATAATCTTAGCGTAACGATAATAGCCTTTAGCACGATCATGATATTCCAGCCAATTTTCCCAATCAGCTTCTTCAAAATGCTCAATAATCCAATCTTTCCAAGACTCGGGCGCGGTTTCTCCAGCTAACTCATATCGCCAGCTTTGTTTACCACGAATTTTTACCCCATAAGCCAATTGGTTTTGTAATGACTCAGGTAAATCCATGCCTTGACGCAACAAAATAAATGCTTGCCATTCAGGCTTATAACTACGAAGTGCGACAGGGGTTTGTTTAAATTCAGGCTGCCCAGAAATTGGATCAAAATAAGGAGAAATCAACTTGCCAACAGAACCTTGTACACTGTTTTCTTTACTCCAGTGCATCGGAATAAACACATCACCTTGCGCCTGACTGCTGGTCAATTGCACTCGCACAATACCGTGTCCCACCGCGCTACTGATTTCGGCTAAACCGCCATCTTGCAAACCCAAATTCAAACCATCTTTAGGATGAATCGCCATCAAAGGTTCTGGAATATGTGCCACCAACCGCGCCGACTTACCCGTGCGAGTCATGGTGTGCCATTGGTCACGAACCCGTCCCGTATTGAGCATAAACGGAAATTGATTACTGACCTGACCTTGTGGCAAACGCGGTTCAATCGCAATTAATTGGGCTTTTTTGGAAGGATGGAAATATTGCCCATCAGTGAATAAACGCGCCGTGGCTTGATAACCATTTTCGGTTTTAAATACAGGCCATTGCACAGGCGGTAATTGCTGATATTCCTCATCGCTGAGACTGTCCAAACCCGATAAATCTAAATCACGTTTTCCATTATTTTCAAAACCTGTTAACTCGGCATATTCACGGAAAATCTGAGCATTATTCTGATAATTAAA
>JAYQWJ020000013.1:0-6229 GCA_035829175.2 Candidatus Albibeggiatoa psychrophila | reverse complement strand
TCATTTTTAATTTGTAAAAATTACAAACAATTTTCTTTGGTAAAAAGATTTTTTTTGAGAATTTGCCTGCTCAATATGAGTATTAACAAATAGACAGTTATAAAAAATGTCTGAGCCATTGATAGTTAGTATGTGAGATTATTTAAGCCCAATAAAATCTCACCTTTCTAAAATAGATTTTAGTAATTTAAATAGTTGTTTATTTTGTTCATGAGTGCCGATAGAAATACGTAAAAATTCAGGTAATCCATAAGCCGCACAAGGACGAACAATAATCCCTTTAGATAATAATGCCTGATGTATGCTAGATGCAGTCGTACCAAAACCTACTAAAATGAAATTAGTGTGGCTTTCAACATATTCTAAGCCTAAATTGCTAAAACCTTGATAAAGCTGTTCTCTTCCTTGACGGTTTAGCTTTACTGATCTGTGCATAAAGGCTTGATCTTCTAATGCCGCGATACCTGCTGCTTGAGCAAGTAAATTCACAGAAAACGGGGCTTTAACTCTAAGTAATGGCTCTAACACATTTTTATGCCCAAACCCATAGCCCAATCGAATACCTGCCATGCCATATACTTTGGAAAATGTTCTAAGCATCATGACATTTTCCCAGCCTTCTTTAATGTAATTGAGTGTGTTTGGAAAAGCATCTGTTGCAACCATTTCTGCATAAGCCTCATCAAAAACAACTAAAATATGAGGTGGAATGCGCTTGATGAAATCATTTACTTCTGTTTCATTAACAACTGTTCCTGTTGGATTATTAGGGTTACAAATAAAGATAATTTTAGTTTTTTCAGTAATGTGTTCCAATAGAGCGGGTAAATTAACGCTATAATCTTGAGTTAAAGGTGTTTTGACAAGTTTAGCTCGCATAACATGACTATAAATATCATACACAGGAAAACTAGAATAGCTGGTGAGGACTTCATCGTCTGTATCGGTATAAGCCATTAATATTTGGCAAATGAGGTCATCTGCACCATTTCCTAATGCAATTTGCTCAACATCTAATTCATAATGTTTTGATAAGGCTAAACGTAATTCTTGGCTGTGACTGTCAGGATAAACATTAATCTGCTCAACTGTATTTTTAATAGCATTGATTACTTTGCTAGAAACCCCAATTGGATTTTCGTTTGAGGCAAGCTTGATGACATGTTCAAACCCAAACTCTTGTTTAAGTTCTCTAATAGGTTTGCCCGCAACATATGGTGTTATTTTTGACAATCCTTGTTGAGGCGTAATTTTCATCCATTTTCCTTTAAATAACTCTTATTATCGAACACTCATGTATGGAAGGTGAATATCATTTTCTCTGCCTAACAATTCCCAATAGTCGGGTAATTCAGTTTTACTTCCATTTTCGACAACAGTAATTGTTGAAATGACGAGTGCTAAAGTTTTTATTGTTTCATCATGAAAGCCTTGCTCAATTAAAAATCTTTTCAGTAAAGCAAGTGTATCTCCAGTAATTGTATAATCATCAATTATCAGTATTTTTTTTCCTTGAATATGAGTAATATCAGGAATAAAAAGGCGATATCTGTCTGTTTGGCGTTCAATATAATCAAGAAGAAACTCCTTACCTACTAAGGTACTTTTAATTCTATAACGATGGCCAACAAAAATAGGTACTCTTTTCCCCATCTTTTCAGAAATAAGTTCTGCAATAAGACCACCTTTTGAATCAAGACATAACATGGCATCAGGGGCAAAGTTTTGGACAGTAACAACTAATTTATCAATTGCTGCAATGATTTGTTGCCAAGTAATACTGCTTTGAATTTCTTTTTTACCGATATTATCAATTTTTAAAAAGCGCACCTGACTATACATTATTTCGGCATACTCATCAGGAGTCATTTCTATATCAGTACGTTTTGGTGAAATTGCTTTTGCAGGATTTGGAAAAAAAGGAGTATCAAGCATTCCTCCATCATGATTTTTTGGGCTATGAAGTTCTGGCATGATAGCTTTCTCTCCATAGTATTCACGACCCTTTGCTTTCATAATTTTAAAAACATGGTTGGCTGTCAACTTATCGCCATAATCTTCACTACCATCGCCTAATGCACCTAAAAGCATATGAGAAAATTGTGTTATTCCACCATTAAAGTCAGCAAAGGCTTTTTTATCTGGGGCACAAGCTGCAAAAAAAGCAATTCCTTCTCCTAAAAATACTGATTCTGCCTCATTTAGCATGGAAGTTTGAATATCATCTTGGGGCTGAAAATCAACAACAGCTGAACCTGCAAAACAGCAATCTAAAAAAATCCAAAATCTTTTTAGTCCTATAGCATCATCTAGTCTTGCTTTTAAATTTCTCATCTTGTAAATTGTCAGACTTTTCCGACTTTTTTCTGAAGATTTTAAAAGGACTGCAAATTGGTTCTGATCAATAGTGCCATGTCCAACATAATATAAAATTACGTCAGTATAGGCTTTATCACTGGAGCGTACTTTTAAAAAACGTTCAATTTCTTTGTCTATACTTAACAACGTAAGATCACTATCAAATAAATCAAGAATATCTGAGTATGGAATTCTAAGAACGCCCGTAATATATTCTTTAAATTCATTAGCAGCATTTTTAAAAGCATTGTTATTAGGAATTGAATCCAAATCTGTCCAATGAGGCCAATCATTTGCTCCAAGAATGATAGCGATAGTTTTGCCTATGACAGGTATTTCTTCAGATTGAGTATTATTCATAATTATTCTTTTGACATAAGTAGTTTAACTATATCTGGTATTGCTTGTGTATCTTGAGTGCGAATAATGATTTTACGTTGTTCTGAAAAAATACATTCTATTTCTGATTGTTCAGTTTTATAAAAATATTTTTGGATTGAAGGTGCTACAACATATTCCAGAAGTGTCACCAACTCTGGTGAAGCAAGGGCTATGGTAACAATACTGCCTAAATCTTGCGCTTCATTCTGGGTTCTACACAAGTTTGCAGGTAGAGGCATGTTCTGAGCTTTAGCTTCTCTCTCTAAAATATTGAAGAAACGGTCTGCCTCTATAGATGCAGAGCGTTCACTATTGTTAGGAAAAGAAACAACAAAGCCATTTTCCGAAACAAATTTTTCTAACTTTTCTTCTGTCATAATAAATATACCTCTAAAAATAGCGTTACTAATAGGGTATTGATTTCAATCTTGTACTCAATGAATAAGTAGAATACAAGAATAATATTGCTGGTTAAATTAACGTTGCTTTAACACCTGAAGGTAAACCTTTTCGATAAGGATTCACTTGATAAGACTCATTAATGGCTTCGCCCAATTTATCAAATGAGCTAAACCAAAGAGATTGTGCATCAGATAAAGCCCTTATATGCACTATAATACTACAATGTAGTCCACCTGCAAAACCATCAAGAAAATCGTCTAAATCCTCGGAACGAATCGCGCCAGACAACGTTTGTCCTACTAAGAATTGTTCACGAACCGTATCAAAAGAGTCAGAATAAGGTACAAATTTAACAAATTTCCGACCTTCTATACTCAGACCAACATGAATATTGCCCGTATCAAAGTCTTGTTGTGTTTTGACACTACCACCAGCACCATGTACACCAAATGCTTCCATCCGTAGCTGGAAGATTTCAAATAAAGCCTGACCTAATACCATACCAACATCTTCAAGTACAACATGACTCGAATTTAATCGTGTGGCCTCAAATCGAATATCTAAACTCATTTTTGCTGATTGGGCAAGACAAGTTAATAAATCATGAAACCCACTGACATCAATCGTATCCGCAACTGAAAATAAGGTTTTAACTTGAGGCGCATCACTAAATATCGCTTTGACAACTACAATACTTTCTGCTGTTTCACGAGTCACGGTTGCTTGAGTTAATGAACACTCTGTGACATGAAGAGAACCTTTACCTTGGGTTGAGATTTTATCTTCCGTATAGGACTCTTGATTTTCATGGGTAATTGATGTTCCCAGGTTTTGAGTATAGAGGCGGCTAAGCGCAATACCTACAGCTCTAAAAATCCCTTCCCAAGAGTGATGTTGATCTTCTACAGTACACAAACGTATATTTACACAGGCATTTAACCCTGCACTTAAGCCTTCCAATAAAGTACAAAGAGGTTGTCCAGTTTGCAATTGTTCGCAACGTAAAGATAAAAACCAATCTAAATTCACATTAGGTACAGCTTGCAATATAAGTTTTGGCTCTGACTCAAGATTAATAAATACTTCCGCAGAACCATCATCAATCATACCTAAGGCTGCCGATTGTTGTTTGAGTGCGGGGAGTTTTTGTATTTGCTGACCTAATACTGCGCCTAATGTAAACCAATCCGTATTTGACCAATCCATATCAATTGAAACGCCAAGTCGCCATGCGATATGTTCAACCATATGACTCACAAACTCATTAGGTGAAGATAAATGCTTATTCGTAACATTTCCTAACGCTAAATCAATCTTGGGAGAGCTAAAACGTTGATAACACACATCCGTATAACTTGAATATTCCAACTCTTCTAACGATGTACCACCTGTTGCCACTCCGATAGTAAACGCACCTGAACGTCTACCCGCTTCAGCTCCAAGCATGGAGTCTTCAATGACAACACATCGCTTAATTTCAACTGATAATTGTGATGCGGCATAAAGATAAGCATCTGGTTGCGGCTTTTTGGCTAGATTGCCATGATCATTACCGACAATCATATCGAAGTAAGAAAAGAGTCCGCTATTTTTCAGTATATTTTCAATATCTTGTTTTGCGTTATTAGAAACCACCGCTATTTTTAGACCTTGCTTTTGACAAGCCTGCAAAATGGACTCAACTCCTTCAAGAACAGAAAAAGTGGCAGTTAAACGTTCTTTTTCAAAATCGGTAATGATGGCATTAATCATGTTGGGTGTATGCTGTAGCCCCATACGTTCAAATATGAACACCCAGAAATCAGGCGGAGACAATGCAAAACCTTCTTTAATAATTGCCTTAGAAATTTCACCTTGAAACTGGCAGTGACGATTAAGTAGCACTGTGCATATTTCAAGGTCTAGAGCAAGAGAGTCAATCAAAACTCCATCCATATCCCAGAGAAGTGCTTGAGTTTCATCTGGAATATGCAATATATCGCCAATAAACATTAGACTCACTATTTTAAATACTCCTAAATGTTTCGTTTGGCAATGGCATTTGCGTGAGAGACAAAACCCTCACATTCTGCAAATCGTCGAGAAGATTCAGCAATAGACGCATAACCTTCTTTGGTTAAATAGCCAATTGAAGTTCTTTTTAAGAAATCATGCACTGTGACACAAGACACTGTTTTTGCAAATCCACCCGTAGGCAAAATAGCATTTACGCCTAAAGAAAAATTACCGATAGTAATAGGAGAATAAGGCCCTAGTAACATCTCACCTGCATTGACAATTTTTTGCATGGCAGAAAACGGTTCTTCTACTAATACTTCTAAATGTTCAGGCGCAAACTCGTTAACAAAATCAATCGCGGCATCCATATTTTCCGCAATCACAATACCGCCATAACCAGAAAGAACCGCTTTGCAATAGTTTTGTCGTTCTTCTGGTAAATCGTCTATTAATGCAGGAATCAGTGTTTCAACTTCATTTGCTAATTGTTCTGAATCTGTCACAAGTAACGCACAAGAATCAGGTCCATGCTCTGCCTCAATCAATAAGTCTAAAGCTGCAATTTTGGGGTCAGCTTTGGCATCACATAAAATGATAGATTCACTAGGTCCTGCAGGTGTACCTACATCAAAAATATCGGATAAAATTCGTTTGGCTGCTGAAACATAAGAACTTCCTGGACCTAACACTTTTAATACTTTTGGTATAGTCTCAGTACCATAAGCCAATGCGGCAATGGCCTGCCCACCGCCTACTTTATAAATATGCTCAACCCCACAAACTCGGGCGGCAAATAGTGATGCATCATCTACTTTACCTTCGGGAGTGGGTGGCGTTACGATAGCAATATTCGGAACACGAGCAACCACAGCAGGAATTGCTAACATCAACATGACGGAGGGAAATGCCCCTTTGCCACGAGGAACGTAAAGACCAATAGAATGGATCGGGGTACTTTTTTCACCTGCCATGATGCCCGGTTCAATTTCCTTAAACCAATAATCTTCTGGCATTTGAGCTTCGTGAAATTTACGAATATTTTTTGCAGAACGACAAATATCTTCTTTTAGCTGTTTATCAAGGTTTTTTT
>JAYQWJ020000012.1:0-2906 GCA_035829175.2 Candidatus Albibeggiatoa psychrophila | reverse complement strand
CAACCAGAACCAAGATTGCTAATAATCACAAGCAAGATTTGCTGAGAACTGAAAACTAACTATTTTTACCTTCCATCATGGTTTGTAAACTTTTCATTAAATCAATCGGCAATGGAAATGCGAGTAAATGAGTTTTGCTATTACTCGCGACATCACTCATGGTTTGCAAATAACGCAACTGAATCGCCTCAGGCTGTTGCGCCAATATCTGTGCCGCCTCAAGTAATTTGCTTGAAGCTTGCAATTCACCTTCTGCATGAATCACTTTTGCACGTCGTTCACGTTCCGCCTCAGCTTGACGAGCCATCGCCCGAATCATACTTTCATCCAAATCCACATGTTTGATTTCAACGTTGGCAACTTTAATTCCCCACGAATCAGTTTGTTTATCCAAAATTTCTTGAATATCTCGGTTTAATTTATCCCGCTCTGACAACATTTCATCCAATTCATGATGACCCAACACCGAACGCAAAGTGGTTTGTGCTAATTGACTGGTGGCTTGAATATAATCTTCTACTTGAATAATGGCTTTTTCAGGTTCCATGACACGGAAATACACCACAGCGTTGACTTTTACAGACACATTATCGCGTGACATCACATCTTGGCTTGGCACGTCCATCACAATGGTTCTTAAATCTACTTTGACAATTTGTTGTATTCCCGGAATCACAATCACTAAGCCGGGGCCTTTAACACCTTGATAACGTCCTAAAAAGAATACGACGGCACGCTCATATTCTCGTAATATCCGAATCATATACATCAACAATCCACCAACGACAAATAGTAGTGGAATAATTGCGTTAATTAATAAATTCATAATGAAAACTCCTCTAAATGAACATTTTCTATTAATGTAGCTCGAAATTACTCTAAACCTAGTCTCTAAGCAATGCTTTTTTGTAAAATTGTTTCAATTGTGAAAAATCCAGTTAAAATCAGATATTGAAGCTTTTTTACGCTAAAATGACACACGCATATAAACATCCTATTGAGTTTTTTTATCATCTATGATTCTTTTTTATAGCGTTATAGATTAAACTATGTAAGTTGTATAAATAAATCTTTTCGTTTTTATAAACTGAAGTGAATAGTTAGGAGGACCGTAAATGCCAGAGCATATTAAAACGCCTGAAGGTGGTACTAAGATTACTGTTGAGAATGGAAAATTATCTGTTCCAAGTAATCCTATTTTAGGTTACATCGAAGGCGATGGAATTGGTCCTGATATTACAAATGCTTGTTTACGAGTGTGGGATACCGCAGTAGAAAAAGCATATAGCGGTGAACGCAAAGTCCATTGGATGGAATTATTCATGGGCGAAAAAGCGGCGGGTATCTATGATGGAGATTATTTCCCTGCTGAAACTTTAGAAGCTTTAAAAGATGTTATCGTATCTATCAAAGGCCCTTTAACAACGCCTGTTGGTGGTGGTTTCCGTTCTCTAAACGTGGCTTTACGTCAAGAATTAGACTTATATGCATGTGTACGTCCTGTCCGTTACTATGAAGGCGTACCTTCTCCACTTAAAAACCCAGAAGAAGTGGACGTGGTTATCTTCCGTGAAAATACAGAAGACGTGTATGCAGGTATTGAATATCAATCAGGTTCTGATGAAGCTAAAAAAGTAGAAAAATTCCTTAAAGAAGAAATGGGTGCAAAATTCTTTGATGATGCAGGTATTGGTATTAAACCTATTAGTTCATTTGGTACAAAACGTTTAGTACGCAAAGCGATTCAATACGCAATCGACCATAACCGTGAAAGTGTGACCTTAGTACATAAAGGTAACATTATGAAATTCACCGAAGGTGCGTTCCGTACTTGGGGTTATGAAGTGGCGCGTGAAGAATTCGGCGATTACACCATCACTGAAGAAGAATTATATAGTACTTATGGTGGCAAACAGCCTGAAGGCAAAATTGTTGTCAAAGACCGTATTGCTGATATTATTTTTCAATTAATGTTATTACGTCCTTCTGAATTTGACGTATTCGCAACCATGAATTTAAATGGTGATTATTTATCTGATGCCATTGCGGCTGAAGTGGGTGGCATGGGTATCGCACCGGGTTCAAACATGGCAGACAATGTTGCCGTATTTGAAGCGACGCACGGTACTGCACCTAAATATGCTAACTTGAACAAAGTGAACCCCGGTTCATTATTATTCAGTGGCGTTGATATGTTGGAATATATTGGCTGGCAAGAAGCAGCTGATTTAATCCGTGCAGCATATCCTGTTGTGATTGGTGAAAAAATTGTGACTTATGATTTTGCACGCCAAACTGAAAATGCAACAGAAGTGGGTACAAGCCAATTTGCAGATGCGTTAATTCAACAAATTAATGGTGGTATCGATTTAGCAAGCTTCCGTAAACAACGTGAAGAAAAAATCGAGCTAGAACGTAAAGAACGTGAAATTCGTCGTATGTCTGACCCAAGTGCTGAAATTGATGCAGGTCGTACACCACATACAGTGGGCGAAATCATGATGACAAAATTGATCACAATCAGTGCAGATGCTTCTGTTGAAAGAGCAGTGCATATCATGAATGAGAAAAATATCAGTGGTGTGATCGTTGAACCTGATAATGATGGTGTATGGTCAATGTTGACTCAAAATGACGTTGTTACTAAAGTCATGCACAGCAACAAATCACCTGCAACTGTCAAAGTTTCTGCAATTGCAAACAAACCATTACGCATGGTAGCTAGTGATACTTCATTGCATGAATGTGTTGATATTATGAGTGATAATAAAATCCGTCGGGTCATCGTCGAAAAAGATAATGCGCCTGTTGGTATTGTGACTTACTCTGATGTATTCCGTACCGTTGATAAATTTGGTTGGATGCCTGTCGATTTATAATCCATCCTGAATAGATAGAGTGCAATT
>JAYQWJ020000011.1:0-1946 GCA_035829175.2 Candidatus Albibeggiatoa psychrophila | reverse complement strand
TGTCAAAACATTAAATATATTCTTAAATGGATAGGCTTGCATGTCTCAAACTAAACATAAATTAATTCACAGTGGCTTATTTTGGATTTGGATTAGTATCATCGTGGTGATGCTGGATCAAGCAAGTAAAATTTGGGCAAATAACACCCTGATATTTGGTCAACCTGTGGAAATCTTAGCGTTTTTCAATTTGACCTTGTTGTATAACACAGGGGTTGCTTTTAGCTTTATGGCGGATGCAGGGGGTTGGCAACGTTGGCTTTTTAGCATATTAGCTGCAATCATTAGTCTGGTTATTTTGATTTGGATGGCGCGCACACCACGTTCTCAAGTCTGGGTTAATAGCGCGTTGGCAATGATTTTAGGCGGCGCAATTGGTAATAATTTGATTGACCGCTTGCTGTATGGTTATGTGATTGATTTTATAGATATTTATTACCAAAATTGGCATTGGCCCGTATTTAATATTGCGGATAGTGCCATCACCGTTGGGGCGATTATGCTACTTATTGATGCGATTTGGTTTACTGATAATCATGAGCAGCAGGATTAATTAATCTTCAATTTCAAGCACAGTGTACACCACCATTTCCTGACTTTTACCTTTGAATTTCATCGGCGGCAGCTCTTCGGTTTTGGCTTGATGCTTGATATATTCATACGTGTTCGGGCCAATTAATACCTCTTCAGGACGAGCTTTGCTGCAAATCCGTGATGCCACATTAATCGTATCGCCAACCGAGGTGTATTGATAATGCCATTGCACACCAATATTACCAACTAGAGCTTGCCCTGTATTAATGCCCACACCAATATATAATGGCGGAGTATCATCTTTATTTTCAGATAGATATTTTTTCATATTATTCTGCATGATGAGCCCTGCTTTTGCCGCATGTTTGGCATGATTATCTTGTGGATTCGGTGCATTGAAAATCGCCATAATCGCATCGCCCATAAAATTCACCACCACGCCGCCTTCTTGCTCAACCGCACTGGCTGCAATTTCTAAACACACATGCAATAAATCAATCATTTCTGACGGCGTATGATTTTCGCTAATGCTGGTGTAATTACGCAAATCGGCAAACAATGCAGTGACTTCCCGCACATCGCCACCCAAATCCGCTGCAATTCGATTTTCCATCAATGCTTTACCGACTTCACGCGGCACATAATGCTGAATAATAAACTCCATGCGCTGATTCACTTCATCCAGCTTGCTTTTTAATAATTCCAATTCATTACGTTGCTGGGTTAAAGTTTGTTGAATTTGCGTCCATTCGGTTTTATCTATCAACAAAACCAGTAAATATCGCTGATCGGCTTGATAAGGCAATAGGGCTAAATTAACGTAACAGGTTTCTCCATTGGGCAACACTCGATTTAAATTTTCTAAATCAAACTCGGGCAATATGCCTTTAACAATATCTTCAATCACATCTTCACAACCATACAATTCGGGTACGGCATCGAATAAAGTGACCCCTTGTTGCAACATATCACCAAATAAATGGACATCGCCACCATGTTGAATAATATTGTATTGGGTATCGGTAATCGCGTAGGCTGTTTTTTGATGTTGAAAAATAAATTGTGGTAAATCCTGAAAAATGGTCTTGTTCATAATGGATTTTTGATTCTCAATCAGAGGTTCTTGTATCAAATTTTGTCGTCTATTTTATCTCATTTAGAAGAGTTTCCCACATTGTTTGTCATATTCTTACTGTGCAATATTGATGAATTGCCTAATTACTTAATTACTTAATCAATAATTATTTTGTTTTTTCAGCAATTTACTGCTCATATCCATTCTATACTACTGCACTATGTTATTCATATTAAAATATAATGACTTTGTTAAAATCTGAGACGTATTTGAATTGCTTAAGCAGATAAATCAATAAAAAATCCGCTGATTCTCACTCCTAGACTAGTTCATTTTT
>JAYQWJ020000010.1:0-1285 GCA_035829175.2 Candidatus Albibeggiatoa psychrophila | reverse complement strand
ACTTTTTCTTTGCAAGCGGTTTTATATAAATTGCTTAGTCATTCTACATCGTAGGTTTTTCATGTTAAAGCGTTGTTCTATAAATGATTTTATCAAAAATAGTGCAACGCTGATTGCCAGCATTTGGTTTAATAATGAACAAAAGAAATCAAAATGAGCCAAATAAAACAATAACTGGCTAACGACATGACAAATACATAACGAGTCAGCAATGAAGATGTTTTTCTTGCGAAATTGGTTTCGATACAATGCGCCAATTGCGTGGAAATCAGAAAAGCTGCACCAAATGTCATTGCAGTCACCCCCATAGCAATTGTTAATGATAGCCACTCTAGCGTTGCGTCACCCTTTTGTTCCTCAAATATTTCTAGCAATAGATTTTTGGGTCTTTTAAGTTTTCGCTTAGTTGATCTCACCCCATAATCTGCAAATACTTCAATGACTTCCAGAATTAGTTCAGAAAAATCCAAACACATCGCACTCGCAATACTTAATGCAATAGCAGAAGAAAACGTCAGAAATATAAGCAATAATATGCTGTATTCAGGTGTTAGCGACAAGCCAATAACCGTGCCTAATGTTGAGATAAAACAGATATAGACGATGAATACATACATGCCAATTAAAGAAGGATTATCTTGTATATCGGGTTCAGGCGCAAACTTGCCCAATAATAGCCAACAGACAGCTAATAAAAAGCTGATAATAAAATGAGCTTGGGATGACCATACCCAGTCAGAAACAGGTAGCCAGTGCATTGCCAAGCAGAAGTTGATAAAAATTAATGGCAATAATATGAAATGACTGACTAACCAACCCGCAATGACTCTATCTGTATCATTCTGAAATACACGTTTATATTCAGATAGATGTGTAGGCTGGCATAAAATCCAATAAAGTAGAACAATGTAACTAATTGGATTCCACACGGCTAATTCGTGGATTTTTTTAAAATTAGGACGAGTTCGGGTTTTTATTTTTTTTGTGGATGCTTTCATTTGGCGGCTTTAAGGTAATTAAACTCAAAGATAAATGTTTTTAAGCTTGTCGATTAGTGAGACAGCAAGCTAGTTAAGTCGCCTGATTTGATTTTTGTGAGTCTATAAAATATCCTGTTTACATAAACTCGTTAAGATTGATTTTACTTAATGAATATGCAAGCTACATTATAACCTAAATTTTGATATAAGAGCTTAGAAATATTGATAATTATTTATTGAAGTATTTGCCTGCGAGATTTACCTGAAACGCTACACTTTATTACAGTTGGACAAGGATTTGTACG
>JAYQWJ020000009.1:0-6073 GCA_035829175.2 Candidatus Albibeggiatoa psychrophila | reverse complement strand
GTTATTTCGTGACAGTTCCTTAACATCAAACCGTTGAAATTTTGCTGAATGATGCAATTCAATGATTAGCCTATTTATGAGTAACATGATTTATAACTATGTCTGAACGTCCTATTTTAACGTCTCCTGTGGGGGATAAACCTGTTTTATTGCATTCTTGCTGTGCACCTTGTACGGGTGAGATTATGCAGGTTTTACAAGATTCTGCGATTGATTTTAGTGTGATTTTTTATAATCCAAATATCCATCCTCAGAAAGAATATGAAAAACGTAAGCAAGAAAATAAACGTTATGCCGATAAATTGGGCGTTGAATTTGTTGATTTAGATTACGATCCAGATCATTGGTTTTCACGAGCGAAACATTTGGCGGCTGAACCTGAGCGCGGTGAGCGTTGCACAGTGTGTTTTGATATGCGTTTGGAACGTTCGGCTTTGTACGCGCATGAGCATGGTTTTAAAGTGTTTACCAGCTCGTTAGGGGTTTCACGTTGGAAAAATATCCAGCAAGTCAATGATTGTGGTTTACGTGCTGTTGAGCATTATGATGATTTGAGTTATTGGGATTATAATTGGCGTAAAAAAGGCGGTTCAGAGCGGATGATTGAAATCACCAAACAACAAGATTTTTATCGTCAAAACTATTGTGGTTGTGTTTATTCATTACGTGATAGCAACTTGCAACGTGAGCAACGCGGATTAGAGCCAATTCAAATTGAGAAATAACTCAACAAATTATCTAACAATTGAATCAATAAGGCTTTATAATAATTATCCTATTATTGTTTACAACCTGTTGCCCTAGCTTCGATGAATTATAAGAAACTCACTAAACAACAATTATTATCTCTACACAAATATGAACGGCAACTGCTTATTGAACGTTTGCGGGAAAAAGATATTGAATCGTCTGAAGTTTTAGCAGCCATTTATGAAGTCCCGCGCCATTTTTTTGTTGATGAGGCATTGTCTAGTCATGCTTATGCAGATCATTCGCTGCCGATTGGTCACAGCCAAACCATTTCACAGCCGTTTATCGTGGCGAAAATGACAGAAATTCTATGGCACGATGCGCCTCATGGTAAAGTGTTGGAAATTGGCACAGGATGCGGTTATCAAACGGCGGTTTTAGCCCATTTATTTGAAAAAGTCTATAGTGTTGAGCGTATTGCAAGTTTGGCAGCCAAAGCTTATGAACGACTTAAGTTTTTAGAATTGCATAATATCGTATTTTCATACGCGGATGGTTTCGAGGGCTGGTCAGAAAATGCCCCGTATCAAGCGATTATGGTCACGGCAGCCCCTGAGTTTTTACCGCCAAATTTATTAACTCAATTAGATATAAATGGATGTTTAATTATTCCTGTTGGTCGCCAAGGTCATCAACAATTATTAAAAATCATTCGCAAATCCGACTGCTACGAACAATACGTTTTAGACCCCGTGAGCTTCGTACCGCTCAAAAAAGGCATTATATAACCCTAATATTTTCTTTTTAAAACTGATAATAAAAGTAGATAAAAAACTAAAAATAACTTGACAAAATACAAATCCATCAATTAATTATGTGTGTTAATTGTGCACTGAGAACTGTAACGCTATGTTAAATAATACCATTTACCACGCATTGGTTTTAAACCTGCACCAGCCTAGTGGTAATTTAGAACATTTGCTAAAACATAATTTTTGGGAAGCCAAAGAAATCTTGTGGGCATTAGACCGTATTCCACGTTCTTTGTGTGGTTATGAAGATGTTGCGCGAGTGCATCTTGCGATGTCGGGTACATTGCTAGAAACCTTGAAAAAGCCTGAGTTTCAAGACCAAGTTTATGGCATTACTAAAATAGGTGATTTTTTGTGGCAATTGCAAAATACCCAAATCTTTGAAATTCTTGGTACAGGCTTTTATCATCCCGTATTTCCGTTAACGCCAGCCGCCGATTGGATCGAACAATTGCAACGTTGGCAGCAAATGGGACAGCATTTATTTTGGCGCACTCAATTTGATGGTTTTTGGCCGCCAGAAATGGGCTTTTGCATGGAGATGATTCCATATCTAAAACGCATGGGTTATCGTTATGTGCTGGTGGATTCGGAACATGTTGAACCTGTTGAAGAAATGAGTTGGCAAGAATTACGTTATCGCCCCCATATCGCTGAGTATGAAGGCGATGAAATCATTATTATTGTGCGAGATAGAGAATTATCCAATGCCCAAGAATCAGGTATGGATTTCGGCTGGTTTGAGCATGAAGCGCATGAACGGACAAAATGGTGCAATTTTCCACCCTTGATTACAACTTGTACGGATGGTGATAATGGCGGCTGGTTTAGAAATACTAATTTAAGCAGCAATTTTTGGCATGTGTTTTATCGCAAATTCTTAGATAATGTGCGCCAAGGTTATACAGAATTACGCCCCACTTTTATTGATGAATATTTAAATAAGCATGGTGCATTTGGACAAGTTAAGGTACACACTGCGGCATGGAATACGGGTTGGCATAACGGAACTGATTTTGTGCAATGGACAGGTTCTGATCTACAAAAACAAGCTTTAGAACGAGTCAAACAGGTCAGCGGCGCATTTCATGAATTAAAAGATGAGATACAAGATTCAGCACATTCATTAGATATTCAACATTTATTATCTGAAGCACATTGGCATTTGTTGCGGGCTGAAACCAGTTGTCACTTTTTCTGGGGTGAATCTTGGGTATCTCGCAGTCATGACGATTTAGATATTGTTGAACAATTATTAACTCAAATTACTGCCTCAAATGAAAGGAAGTCATAATGTTAGTTGGTTTATTAGTCACCTTACATGTATTAGCTATTGTAATATGGGTTGGCGGCATGTTCTTCGCGCATAATATGTTACGTCCTGCTGTAATGTTATTAGAGCCTCCGCAACGTTTATCGTTATGGCGACAGGTGTTTAAACGTTTTTTCGCATGGGTGTGGGTTTCGATTATTGTTTTGCTGACAACAGGCATCGGACTGATTGTGTTATACGGTGGTATGGGCAGTGTGCATTGGTCTGTACACGTCATGTTAACAATGGGTTTGGTGATGATTGGTTTGTTTAGTTATTTGTTTTTTGTGCCTTATCGTCAATTCCGCCAAGCGGTTAATATTCAAAATTTCCCGTTAGCAGGTGAACAGCTCGCACGGATGCGCTTTATTATAACGACTAATTTAAGTTTGGGTTTAATGACCACAATCATTGCAACGGGTGGAAAATATTTCATCAATTAATGTCATATAGCGCAGTATATTACTTGTAGAACTGATTTAAAATCTTGTGGTTACTGAATTTTAATTAAGAGGTAGAGCCTCTGGGCTGCATCCCAACAGAGACCGTTGGGATGAGAAACAGTGCCTTGCTATTTTTTGATATTTGATAACTGACATGTCTTAAACTCTCCACCAAAACAACCCTTTTGCTTTTCATCGTTATGCCAAGCATTTCCACATCTCATCAATTTTACAAAACATTATATTGGTATAAAGTATTTCAAATTAGTGCCTTTTTATAATATCATTAATAAAACTCTTGTATATGTTATCAATACAAGTGATAAAAATTTTAACTTAGGTTAAACTTGAGAGTTTGAATAAACCAATAATAATAATAATTTAAATTTCCACCATCCGTTAGGAATATCTAACAAAGCGAGAGAGGATCATGGCAGACCGCCGATTACAAGTTTTTCACACTGTTGCACGTTTACTTAGTTTTACCAAAGCTGCTGAAGCATTACACATGACGCAACCCGCTGTGACATTTCAAGTGCGTCAGCTTGAAGAATACTTCAATACACGTCTATTTGACCGTACACATAATCGCATCACCCTAACCGAAGTGGGTGAGAGAGTCTATGAATATGCTGAGCGAATTTTTGAGCAATATTCACAAATGGAAAATGCCGTAAAAGAAATGACAGGTGATGTCAATGGTGTATTAATGATTGGTGCAAGCACCACGATTGCTGAATACATGTTGCCAACGTTACTCGGTGATTTCAAAACCAAATATCCAGATGTAAAGATTCGTCTAAAAGTCTCTAATACTGATGAAATCGTCTCTATGGTTGAAAACAATATTATTGATTTAGGTGTGGTTGAAGCACCTGTGAGTAATAAAAGCTTGGCTGTAGAACTGTGTCGTTTAGATGAATTGGTGGCGATTATTGGTCCAAACCATCCCTTATCACGGAAAACTGAAATCACACCGAAAGAATTGGCACGCTACCCTTATATTTCGCGTGAAGAAGGTTCGGGCACTCGTGAAGTGATTACCGAATATTTATCCAGTGAAAGCTTATCTATTTATGATATGAATATTGTCATGGAATTGGGTAGTTCTGAAGCGATTAAAGGGGCTGTGACTTCAGGCATGGGTGTTGCGATTTTATCAAGGGCTGCGATTCAAAAAGAATTACAACTTAATACCTTGAAGGAATTACAGTTAAATCCGCCTTTAAAACGTCCATTTTCATTTGTACACCAAAAACAAAAATTCCGTTTACGTGCGATGGAAGAATTGCTCAGTTTTGGGCGTGGTTACTGCACGATTCATTCAAAATAATTAATATGAACCAAGCTGCTAAACAACTTATTAAAATTTATCAGCAACTCCCTGCGACAGAGCAATCAACTTTATTCGCTTTTGCGGAGTTTTTGCTCAATCGTGCGGGGGAGTCGTCAGAGTCTGAACCCATACTTGAGCCTGATATGATTCCGCGCCCAGCTCAAGAAACTGTGATTGGTGCAGTCAAACGTTTATCTAAAACTTACCCGATGTTAGATAAATCTGCTTTACTCAATGAGACCTCTACTTTAGTCACCGCAAACCTTGTGAAAGGACGTGATCGTGCTGAAGTGATAGATGAGTTAGAGATTGTTTTTTCCAATGCCTATAAAGCATTCGTAGACAAGAAGTCAGTCCAATGATAAATGTTTTAACTCGTTGGTTTAATAAGTATTTTTCAGACCCGCAAGCTGTTTTATTAGCCATATTACTCATCGGTAGCTTTACTGTTATCATGACCATGAGCCAAATGCTTGCTCCAGTATTAGCAAGTATGATTATTGCCTATATGTTAGAAGGCATTATCAAAAGCTTAGAGCAACACATCCCCCGATTTATAGCCGTATTCTTCGTGTATATGGCTTTTATGACCTTGCTGACTTTTATCTTGCTGGTTCTGTTACCGCTGTTATATCAACAAACCTTACAATTTATCCAAGAATTACCCACTATGATTGCGCATGGACACCAACTATTCTTGCAATTACCCGAACGTTATCCTGATTTTGTCACTGTAAAACAAATTGAATCTTTGATTAATTCGATTCGTTCTGGAGTTCGCAATACAGGGCAATCTTTACTGTCTTACTCGTTGGCTTCAATTCCAATTCTCATTACGGTGTTAGTGTATTTTATTCTTGTGCCTTTGTTAGTATTCTTTTTCCTGAAAGATAAAAAACTGATTCTAAGTTGGCTGGTCAGTTTTCTACCTAAAGAACGTCATGTTGCCAATCGCTTATGGCGCGAAATGGATGCACAAATGGGTAATTATATCCGTGGTAAAGTGTATGAAATTTTTATTATTGGCACAGCGAGTTATGTCACTTTTACTTTTATGGGATTGAATTACACGCCATTACTTGCGGTTTTAGTCGGTTTGTCGGTGATTATTCCTTATGTGGGCGCGACTTTGGTCACAATGCCTGTTGTAATGGTTGCCTATTTTCAATGGGGTTGGAGTCCTGAGTTTCTTTGGACGATTTCCGCTTATGGGATTATTCAAGCTTTGGATGGAAATGTATTAGTGCCGTTATTGTTTTCTGAAGCGGTCAATTTGCACCCTGTTGCAATCATCGTAGCGGTTCTTGTTTTTGGCGGATTATGGGGCGTGTGGGGCGTATTTTTTGCGATTCCATTGGCGACTTTAGTAAAGGCATTACTTCGAGCTTGGCCGCGTGCACCCGTTGAAGAAGATATAAAATTGTGACTGGGTTTTAGTCACCGTTCCTCATAATTTGTTATTTCTGCAACGCGATATAAA
>JAYQWJ020000008.1:0-3265 GCA_035829175.2 Candidatus Albibeggiatoa psychrophila | reverse complement strand
ACAAGGCATGCCTTGTCTCTACAGTTAATTGATTAATTAATGAGGTTAGAACCCATTTGCTTAACACGGTCATTTTGATATTGATAAACAGATTGTCTTTTTCCACCCGAAGCACAACAAGCTTTATCACCTTGCTGGTAAACAGGAAACTCATGAATTAATTGGTTTTGATACACTCGGTAATTATCAAATCCGCGATAACCTTGTTGCTGAACAGCACTTAATGCTGGCAAAAAATGTGAGTTAAAATCAGCACCTGTCCATTCATACAATACCAATTCGCCATATTCACCCGCTTCTACTGACGCTGAAAAAATCAGGATTTCAAACAAGCCATCTTTATCTAAATCTGTTATCCACATTTGCTTAATCGGCTCACCTTGTTTTGCCATTGCTTTCAAGATTTGCCCGCGACTTTGCACCAATATTTGATAAGTCTGTAATGAACAGCTATTGCCGTCAGTATAAACTCGCACTTGATAATTGGCATACGAGACCGTTTGATCAAACTTACAATCCGCATTCACCACAAAACTCAAACTTAATAAAATCAATGAGCATAAAAGACTTAAGGTTTTCATTCATCTCTCCTAAATTCTGACAACTTATTTTAGAAGAATGCTACTGACATGCCAAACAATTTGCAATCTAATCCCATATTAATTTGACTCTATTTTATCCAATGCCGCTTTTTCAGCGATTTCATAAGCACAAATAATACGGGAAACAATCGGATGGCGTACCACGTCTTTAGCCGCAAAATAAGTAAAGCTAATGCCTTCGACTTCTTTCAGCACTTCCATCACTTGGCGCAAACCTGATTTAGTATGGCGCGGTAAATCAATCTGTGTAATATCGCCTGTAATCACCGCCGTTGAGCCAAAACCAATCCGAGTTAAAAACATTTTCATTTGTTCAACCGTGGTATTCTGAGCCTCATCCAAAATAATAAAAGAATCATTCAGGGTTCGACCTCGCATATAAGCCAATGGCGCAATTTCAATTATTTGACGTTCAATTAATTTGGCTACGCGCTCAAAACCCATCATTTCATACAAGGCATCATAAATCGGTCTTAAATAAGGGTCTACTTTCTGGGCTAAATCACCCGGTAAAAAGCCTAAACTCTCACCCGCTTCAACCGCAGGTCTGACTAAAATAATCCGTTTCACTCGCTCTAACTCTAACGCTTCCACCGCACATGCAACAGCTAAATAAGTTTTGCCGCTACCTGCAACGCCAATCCCAAAATTGACATCATGGCGCATAATGCGATTTAAATATTTACGCTGATTTTCACCACGTCCTTTAATCACCCCGCGTGGAGTACGTAAGATGACAAGTGCACCTTCTGGCTCAGAGCGCGTTATTTGATTTAATTGCTCAAGCTCTTCACGCGCAGCGGTTTCAACATTAGATGGCTGGGAAAATAAATGAATCCGTTCAGGGGTTAAATGTTCTTCACTGGTTGCTTTATATAACTGATTTAACAGTGCAATAACCTCATTAATGGATTGTTCTGTACCCTCAACGCGAAATTGATGTCCACGATTATTAATTTCAACATTAAACCGTTGTTCTAGTTGGCGCAAATGTTCATCAAATTGCCCACATAAATTGGCTAAACGTTGATTATCTATTGGCTCAAGTTCAAAATTTGTCGTTACAGGGGTTTTGGGGTCTGTTTTTGTAGTCAAAATAGATTATTCTTTAGTAAAATCAAAATGGTTGCTAATATTCTAACATAGCAATTTACTGAACTGAATATAAAGTTGCGCTAACTTCTAAAAGTCTTTTTGCCAGAGTTGTTGTATTGTTTAAAAGCAAATCATCTCATGGTCTTCAGTAACTAACTTAACAAGTTTGATAAGGCAGCAAATTCTTCTAAATTCAAGGTTTCAGCACGGACTTGTGGATTAATTCCCACTTGTTCAATTTGTTCTGAACTTAATAACGGCTTTAAATTATTGCGTAAGGTCTTGCGGCGTTGAGTGAAAGCTTGCGCGACTAATTTATCAAACAAAGCTTTATTATTCACAGCAACAGGTGGCTTAGGATGAGGAATCAGCTGCACAATGCTAGAATCCACTTTTGGCGGCGGATTAAAAGCTTGAGGGCTGACATCAAATAATTTTTCTACATGACAATGATATTGTAACATCACTGATAAACGCCCATAATCAGTACAATTAGGTTTGGCAACAATACGGTCAACCACTTCTTTTTGCAGCATAAATACCATATCCTGTACCATTTCCGCATAATTCAAAACATGAAATAATAACGGTGTGGAAATATTGTAAGGCAGATTACCTACAATGCGTAATGTCGGCTGATTGAGTTGAGCAAAATCAAACTTTAAGACATCTGCTTGATAAAGTGTCAATTCTCCCCAATTCTGACTTTGTAAATATTGCACTAAATCGCGATCAAATTCGATGGCGACTAAATGAGAGATTTGGGTTAATAAAGGCTTTGTTAATGCCCCTTGCCCCGGTCCAATTTCAACTAAAAAATCGCTTTCTCGTACGGAAATTGCGGCAATAATTTGCTGAATCACTTGTTGATCATGTAAAAAATTTTGTCCAAAGCGTTTACGAGGGCGGTGTTCATTCATCATTTTTGGAGTATGGTCTTATGCGAGTTAAATCCCGTTGGCATCAAACCAAGCGAGATGGCAATCAAAATAAAGCAAAATCTTTGGAAGAGATTGCAAGCGCGTTGGCGTTTAGTTGCTGGCGTATTGCGGGCAATAGTGTGGTTGAAATTGAAAATCAAGGCTATCACACCACAAGCAGTAACGACCGTTTGAATATTGTAGCGGAATATCTCGCCTTTTTGTTGCAAGTTTCTGACAGATTATTGTATGAAAAATTGACACCCGAACAACGTCAAACTTTTATTCCCGCACTAGCTCTTAGTATGGCGCACACTTTTGCGGATAATAAAACCGATATTGAAGGTGAAGGCGAGCATCAACAAGCGTTTATTGATTTATTAAATCAGCGAGCTGAAAGTTATGCACAATGCAGTTTTAGCGATGAAACACCGGGGTTTGACTTTTTGCGGGTATTTGGTGAGCAAGTGGCGGTGGTGTTGGATAATGATAATCCATTATGGGTCAGTCAGTTTGTAGCAGAAGTGGATTTGCCAATAGTATTGAAAACCTTAAAACAGGCGGTTAAACAGTTGTTTCAGGCTGAAATTACAGAAGCATAAGAAAAAAAGCTAGGTTTTAATCATTGAAATGCTAGCTTTTTTAGGG
>JAYQWJ020000007.1:0-13868 GCA_035829175.2 Candidatus Albibeggiatoa psychrophila | reverse complement strand
TCCACTTTTATTGCAGCACGATAAAAAATAACATTTATTGTTGTGTCACATTGAGCAGGCAAGGGAATAAAAAAGCGTTTATGGGGTCAAATAATTATTTCACTTATAAAATCAAAAGGTTGGTGTATTTAAAATATCGTTAAAATATTATATTTAGAATGATTTATATTATTTGTAACATTGAAATATGGAACTACCATACCTTGTTTTTATGTTGCATACGAATACCCAAACTTAGGGTAATGGTTTTTGCTATAATTCGCCAAATCAACAAATCTATATTTTCTCATCCCATGACGTTTGATGTCATGCTCTAAACTTAATCGACAATGAACATACCTACAAAAAAACAACTCCTCACTATCAATATTATATCGGGATTATTACTGATTCCATTTCCCATATTGTTTATTGGTTCAATATTTTTATTTGATGCCCCCGGTGCTGAAAACGGCATCATCAACAATCTCATCTATTTCAGTATTGTAACCTATCCTATCAGTTTTTTATTTTCAGTAACAGGCACTTGGCTGGGTTATAAATTTGGTAGAAATCGGATTGCTTGGTATATGAGTCTATTACCATTTTTAAATGTACTTGCCTTTTTTATTGGTGTTGCGATTATGATATTTGTTTGTAATGGTTCACTGATATGTTATTAATCAAAACTAACAATTATTGCCATTTTTGCTAAAAACCGCGTATTATATTATTTACATTCCAATTCCTGCTCATCACACAGACATTGCAGTATTTTATGCATTTTGGCCTACTACTTTTTTTATGTGCATTCCTATTATCTTGGGGCTTAACTGCTTATTTATCGCGTATTGCGTTACAGCAGCGTTTGGTTGACTCTCCAAATCACCGTTCTTTACACACGCAACCGACACCGATTATTGGCGGCGTTGCAATGCTTATCTCCCTGCTGACGACAGTCTTTTTAGCGCATTTTTGGATGCCTGATTTATTTATCATTGTGCCACATCAGTTTTGGATACCATTGTTACTTATCGCAGGTATTTCCTATATTGATGATTGCCGTTCTATGTCAGCAGGTTTGCGGCTGTTGGTGCATATTTTCGCTGCTATGTGGTTATTGTCTGATTGGCAGATTTGGATTCAATGTATTTCATTACCGATGTTTGCGATTATCTTACCGCCATTTTTAAAATTCATCGTTTCTACGTTCTTTATCGTCTGGATGGTTAATTTATACAATTTTATGGATGGAATGGATGGTTTTGCAGGTGGAATGGCAGTGATTGGATTTGGTACGTTGGCGGTATTAGGTAGTTTGGTTGGTGCGCATGAATTTGTCTTATTGAATAGTTTGATTGTGGCGGTATCTCTCGGATTTTTAATGCTTAATTTCCCACCCGCCAAAGTATTTATGGGCGATACAGGTTCATCAAGTTTGGGTTATTTAGCAGCATTGATGAGTTTATGGGGAGCGTCTTGGGGTTTGTATCCTGTGTGGATTGCAGTTTTGATTTTCTCACCTTTTATTGTTGATGCGACGGTGACTTTAATACGGCGATTTTTTGAAGGAGAAAGAATCTGGAAAGCACATAAAACCCATTATTATCAAAGAGTAGTAGAATTAGGCTGGGGACATCATAAAACCGTTTTGTGGCAATATGGGTTAATGTTGGCATGTAGTATTTCTGCGATTATTGCAGTACATGTTACTTATTTTTGGCAATCGCTTATTTTAATCGGTTGGTGTGTGATTTATATTATATTGGCGTGGCAAGTGACGCGATTAGAGCAAGCAAATCATTTAAGTCCGTCTTCTCTTCATTAATATTTATTTTTGAGCGTTTCTATCATGCCTATTTTACGGCTTTTCCAGTTTGGAATATTTGCTTAAAAATCCTGGGTGATTCCATTCTACAAACTACATACATTATTAGAATTACAAAACAAGTTTGGTTATGTATTTGCTAGTTAAATATATGGCATAAAAATCCAAAATACCTTTGATAGAAAATCTGTTTTACAAGCAGTCTGTACTTTCTTTTAAATACAGGATTTACAATGCACTCTTTTGGTTTACACTTTGATATATGCTTTCCAATGTATCTGCTCCTTCAAATGATTGTGAGGATAATATGAAATCTTTTCTATGTATTTTAATTGCGTTGCTTATTTCTCCACTCAGTTTTGCTGATAGGTTAGGCTCAGCCGACCTTAAACCTATGAAATTGTTTTTGAAAGTAAAATATGTCGAAGTAGAAAATGGTTTTTATGGTTTTGAAACCGTGGTTGGACAAAAATATTTACCTACCAATATGCCCGATTCATTTAAACAAGATGGATTGCCTATTCATATCTTAGCAGAGCGTCAGCCTCATGTTGTTGGTATTCATCAATGGGGAGAATACATCCGCATTATGAGCATCCAAGCAATTGATTGTGATGAAATAAGTGACGATGATGAAGATGGCTATAATAAAGAGATGATTTGCAATACCATTAGCTAGAATAGATTAATTAAGGCTTATTATTTGTGGCTTTAGCGTATGGGTCTTGATACTTGTTTTTTCGGGTAATGCGTCGCTTTTATATGAAAATACATTGTTATATAAAGTTTTTGTAAAATGTCACGTTTTTATCATAATTTAAACTTTTAAGCTGTGATAGAATTAAGGGTAATACACAAAGATATTTTTTAACTTTTATATTGATATTTTTAATATAAGCAATTGTTATATATTATTTAAATTTTATATTACTTTGTGTCAAACCAAACAAATTGTATTGCCAATAGATTATTGATTGTGATATAAATTGGTGTGGTAGATTTATACATAAAAACGACTCACTATTCTAAAATCAAGACCATAAGGGGACTCAACATGAGCGAAGAAGAAGTTATCGAAAAAGTAGAAACAACACCTGTTGTCAGCCATGAAGAAGAAGCAAATAATATGGTGAAAGGCTATATTATCGCTTCTATGGGCGCAGCTCTAGTACCAGTACCATTATTTGATATGGTTGTATTAACTGGTATTCAATTGAAGATGTTACACGGCTTAGCTAAGTTATATGATGTTAAATTCACTAAAAACTTGGGCAAATCTTTAATCGGTTCTTTATTGGGCGGTATTATCCCAACCACTACTGCCGCAAGTTTATCTAAAGCTGTTCCCGGTGTAGGTACAACGATAGGTGTTATCGGTATGTCTGCAATTGGTGGTGGTGCAACTTATGCGATTGGTCGTGTTTTCATTCAACACTTTGAATCAGGTGGTACTTTCTTAGACTTCAATCCAGAAAAAGTACGTGAATACTTCAAAGCTGAATTTGAAAAAGGTAAAGGCGTTGCTAGTGAGTTACACGATAGCGATGAAGTAAAAGCAGAAGCTGGTCAACAAACAGTTTAGTTTGCTTTGCGGGGTGTGATATGCCTATTTTCACACTCCCACTATCAACCTTTAAGTCGTCGTTTTGCTTGAAAAAAATCTTTTAAACGTTGGCTACATTCAACAGCTAAAATTCCTCCAATACACTCAACGTGATGGTTGTGCCGCGTATCACGTAAAATGTCGAAACGGCTTCCTGCCGCACCCGTTTTAGGATCATAAGCACCAAACACAACTCTTGATATACGAGCATGAATAATTGTTCCCGCGCACATCACGCAAGGTTCTAAAGTCACATAAAGCGTGGTATCTGGAAGACGATAATTTTGGAAATACTTAGCAGCTTGCCGAATTGCAATGACTTCAGCATGAGCAGAAGGATCATTGTTTATAATGGGCTGATTCCAAGCCTCAGCAATACACTGGTCATTATGTACGACAACTGCACCAATGGGGATTTCATTCTGTAAAGCAGCGTAATCTGCCAACATTAGTGCATGACGCATCCAAAATTCATCGCCTTTCATGATTTTTTATACATAGTTTTAGGGTCTTTTAAGACAGATTCTGTCACAACCCATTCATTATTCTCAAGTTGTTTGAAAAAGCAATGTGCTCTTCCAGTATGACAGGCAACACCACCAATTTGTTTCACTTTTAGCAAAATGACATCATTATCACAATCTAAGTGAATGGATTCTAATTGCTGCACGTTACCAGACTCTTCACCCTTAAACCAAAGTTTTTGGCGTGAGCGTGACCAATAAACAGCTCGCTGTTGTTCTACAGTCAGTTGCAACGCGTCTCGATTCATCCATGCCATCATTAATATGTTATTGGTTTCAGCATCTTGAGCAATCGCAGGAATCAATCCATCACTGTCCCAAGCAATTTTATCTAGCCAATCCGTCATACCTATTTCCTTTTTCAAGATAAACTTTATTTAGCTTTACGGTCTATTTAGCCAATGTTTAAAGCGATTCCCTGAAATTATTTCAAAATGCTTGTGTGATATAAGTTAGAAAAAATCGACGCAATTTTTAAACAATTCCTCAATTCAAGTTAAAATACCATAGGATGGGCTTATTTTACAGTTTGTTTGAAAGTATGAGTCAACGCATACAACAGCTTGATAGTGCACAGGAGTGCAAAACTTGTTTTGCAAGTGACTACAAGAAAAAACAGCACTATATTTTATAGGATTACCCAGTTTTTCGATATTCAACACTTTGGTGGAAAACTCTGCGCTATTTCTCCATCCTAGTAAAATTCATTTTTAGGCATAGCCCAATATAGTTTCAAGGCAATTTAGGATAATTTGATAAAACGTAATATTTCTCTAAGTTTTGAGATGGTCACTTGCAAAACAAGTTTTGCACTCCTTCGTTACAGTTTAGCAACTTGTTAAGCTTTGCCTAATCGCTCAATACTGCCATCGCTTAAGCATCGACCTAAATAACCCGTTTTGAACAAACGAGAACATATTTGCTGTTGGCTTAAAAAATCAGGCTGGATAAATTTTTGCCGCGTTAAATCAGCATCCAAATAACCACGACTCACACCTTCACCACCAATACAAATTTCACCCACAGCACCCACAGGCAATAAAGTATTTTGCTTAGACACAATATACATCGCCTCTTCATTTAATATGAATTCAGACAGTTCAGCCCCAGATTGCAAACATTGAACCTGAGATGCCAATGTTGTTTCCGCATTATCTTCTAAATTAAAGACCAATAAATTATCTAAGCGTTGTAATTGAGCATGTAACGCAGGGGTTAAAAAATCACCGTTCAACATAATAATTGATAAATCATGCAGCGGTGCTAATCCTTTTGTGGTAATCAAAGTTTGTAAAGTATGCGCGGAGGTTTGTAAAATCGACACTTGATGTTGTTGCAAACTATCAGCAATATCTTGAGTATCAGGCAATACAACCGTAACACCCAAAATTAAACCACCAATCAAACTTAAAGCAACCATATCCGAGTTAACGACACTTGAATACACCACATCGTTGTGATGCCAGTGAAATGCCGAAGTCAAATTAGTACAAAAGTGTAGCAAATTCGTTTGTTCAACCATAACAACATGCTGATTTTGATAACTTAAATAAGCCAAATCACTTGCCTGTATTTGTACGTCAGGTTCATGAGTGTCTAAACTGGTTGCTAAAATCGTTTCAATACTTGTTGCATTATTTTCTGTATTAAGAGACGAATCAGTTAATAAATACTTTGCTTGACACTGCTGAAGAATCCTAGCGTTATTATCGTCCGATGGATTTAAAATAAAATAAGCCGCACCCGCTTTTAAAATACCCCACAAAGCAATTCCCAATTGGATACCATTTTCAATGCAAACCGCAATACAATCATCCGCACTAATATCTTGCTTATTTAAATAATGAGCGACTTGATTAGCTTTTTGATTTAAATCGGTATAAGTCAATGTTTGCTCAGCACAAATAATAGCGGCTTTTTCAGCTTGTTGTTGTACTCGCGCAACGAATAAATCAGTTAAATTACCATCCAATTTTTCAGCATGATATTGTGGATTAAAATCAAATAATAATTGTTGAGTTTCTGCATTGCTCAATGGATTAATCGCAGACAAAGTGATATTAGGTTGTTTAATAACTGCGACTAATGCTTGTTCAAAATGGTGTGCAATACGTTGTATTTGTTCGTGAGTATAAGCATTAGCATGATAAGAAAATTGGATTTGGGTCAGCGAAGCGGTTGGGGTAATCAATAGCATTAATTCAAAACCACTGTGTTTAAAGCTTTCCACCACATCCATTTGAATCCCATTATGATATGACGTGTGAAGTGGTTGCTCAAAACAAACAACATGGTCAATAATCGGGAATTGTAAATGTTGCTGAATATCGGTAAAAGAATGATAGTGATGTGCTTGATGTGCATCTAAATCTTGCTGAATATTTTTTAATAATTGCTCAAAATAAATAACATCATGAATTTTGACTCGAATTGGAATAATATTGCTGAGTAATCCCAGCACAGAATCAGCATTAAATTGCTCAGAATCTAAAGTCGTTGTCGTACCAAATACCGCATCTTGAGAATCATTGTAATAACATAATAAATAGCCCCAAACCGTTTGCAACAAGGTATTAACAGAGACTGATTTTTGTTCGGCTAATTGAAATAATTGTTGAGAAATATCAGAGTTTATTTGCAGCGAATATTGAGCGGCTTGCACTTGATTTATAACAATATAGCGATCTCGGGGTGCACTGGTGATTGTTTGATAATCATGTAAATAATGTTGCCAATATTGATGAGAATTACCATCTGCTTGTTGGCTCAACCATTCTGTGTAGTGATGATATGGCTTGATTTTAGGAAGTTGGGGCGTATTATTGTTTTTTAATGATTGATAAGTGTGGGTCAAAGCTTGCTGTAATATCTGACTACAATGGCTATCGAGCAAAATAGCATGATAAGTCCAAACCATCACAAAATGTTGATTATCAAGTTGAAATAATGAAACACGACTTAAAACATCTTGGTAAAGGTTAAACCCTTGTTGTCTATCTTGCAGCTTAAATGTTTGCAAATAATCCTGTTGTTCTTGAGCGGTTAAACGCTGAATATCAGCAAATCGAAATTCCACATCAATATGTTCTAGTGCCATTTGCAAGGGCTGCAATCCTTTATGGACAAAAATGGTACGCAAAATATCGTAATGGTTGCTCAAAGTTTGCCAGCTTGCGTGCATCAGTTGTGCATCAAGTTCGCCCGTGATATTAAAGGTCAATTGTTCAAGATAAGCTGTGTTATCCGCAGTTTGCAATAAATAATGCAAAATATTTTCTTGCGCAGGTGATAGTGCGAAAAAGTCTTTAAGGGAAGTTTGTTTGCTGAGCATGGCGAATCATCTTTAATTAGCGTCTACCTAAGCATAGAAATTAAGCAACTTTGAAACCAATAAAACATAGCTTAATGGTCAATTTTAAATGGCTAAGTCGCATGATTTTATAAATATTAGGCTATTTGTTGTTGTGCAATATGAATCCATTCTTTTTGTAGTTTTTGGCGATTTTTTGGTAAATTTTGCGCATGTTGAATAATTTCATTAAATAGAGAATTTGCTTGCTCTGAATGTCCCCATTTTTTTAGTAACAGTGCATAACGACATTTTGCTTCATAACCAGAATAATAATCACTCAACACGCTGTATTCATGCAATGCGGCATTGTGATCTTCTAAGGCATCCAATGTTCTGGCATAAAGTAAATGTCCATCTTGTGACTTAAAATCTGGATTGGTTTTAATCAGTTGTTCCAAAACATGCTTACAGTCTTGAAAGTCCTGTTTAAGAAATAAGATTTGTGCCAGATTGAGCATAATATTGGCATCATGTTCATAAACACCTTTTAAGCTATCTCGATATAATTCAATCGCTTCATCCAATAAACCAAATTGAGCGCACTCTTTAGCAAGCTCAACTCTATTATTTATATTGTCCGAGAATGCTAATTCCCTCACTCGTTGTTTTAAATTTCGTTGCGGGTCAATGGCGGTTAAAATTTGTTTAGATGCGTGATGAGCTGTTTTACTGCGGCGGATTTCTGGTAACATTTCAATAAAAAAGTAGGCAGCTCCACCAAAAAATGAAAACCCTAAAATAACGAAAATCCAATAACGTTCGCGTCCTGTCTTAATCACATGAATAATCATTGCAACTTGGAAAATAAGGGATAATACAATTAAAAAAGGCATATTTCCTCCAAAGGAATTTATCAGAAAAATACTTATAAAACAGACATCTTTAGTTTGCAGAAAAAAACCGTTACATGCCATTTAATATTAAAAATTAGGGTTTGGCAGAATGTTAAAAATACCAATATCGTTCTATTTAATGATGACATTCCCAATTATTAATTTACAAACAACCTGAAGCAGAGCTAAAAAATAATTAAATCAAAGTTAAGTCCATAGAGAAACCGCATTTTATACCCGTTGCTTATCATATCTCAACTATTTATGGATATTCAGCCTAGTGTTTAAATATTGAGTTGTGCACCGTTTTGAAATAAGAGCTTGAATTAAGCATTGATAATTAAGCATTGATAATTGATAATTGTTCCCTGTTAATTGACAATTATATGTTGTTATATGAAATACTTAAATTTGCTTATACTTCTTACTCTCAGTTTACCCGTGTATGCAGAAGAAATACTGTTTATTCCTACGGTTTATGTTGCTTTTAAAAATTTTGATTATTCAACTGATAATGGCGGTGTCAGCGGTCGTATCTCATCTTTGGGCGTGCAATTTACAGGAATATACGATCGGTTTTATTTGAGTTTATCGGGTGAAGAAAATCCCTCAACTATTGAAGAATCAACTAAAAATTTATTATTTAACAAAGTAAATGTTGACCGCACAGATTTAGCAATTTCTTTTGGTTATGAAGTTAATCCTTCTATCCGCACTTTTGCAGGCTATAAATATGGAAAAACAACATTAACCGAATTGCCCTATTCTCCATACCCTCATGCTCAAACCAGTTTAGAAGGCAAAGGCTTTTTTATCGGTGCAGGCGGTGGCTGGGAAGTGGAAAAATGGGGATTTATATCGTTTAGTGCTGCTTATGCGATGTTAGATGCAACTTATGCAAATCCATTGATTGAAAGTGTTGATGGTAAATCATCTGGCACAAGTTTAACTGTAGGCTGGAAAGCCCCTGTCACCCCTAAATTATCTTATGAAGTTTTATTAACCCGCCATGATTATTATTATGAAGACTTTGCTCAATTTAGATCTGATATTTCTGAGCAATTCTTGTCTGTTAGATTTGGATTATCTTATGTATTTTAGTAACGCCTAATGTTTTTTAGCCTTATGCAGCACTACGCAACCTCTTTAATTTAAATGCTTTAGCATAAATCCTAAGACAGGCTAAGACATATATTTTATATCTTTTCATGCGAGCCATGAGAATTATATTGTTGTTGAATAATAACATTGTCTCTTAATTATTTTTGTTCCGCTAATTTTCAACTTAAAACTGTCCACAAGCATTGTCAAATAAGATATTTAGTTTTTGCACAATATTGAATTACGACCTATGTCATCATGACAATATGAAAAATGCTAGGTACAATAACTTACAAAGTTCAGCCGTGAGATAAATTAAAATGATGCGTTACTTTTTAACCTTCTGGGTATTATGCCTATTTTCAAGCAGCGTATTCGCTCAGACCAATATAGAGCAAGCAAATAAAGCCTTTGAACAAGGGAAATATACTGATGCGATTGAACAATGGCAACACGCTCTGGAACAGCAAACTAAAGCCGAGCAAATTCAAATCCTTAGCCAAATTGCCACCGCTTATCAAAAAATAGGCATGCACCGTGAAGTATTTGAAGCTTTGCAACAAGCCTATCAATTAGCAGAAAAAATTGAAGATAAAGTCGTGCAAGTTAATTTAGTAATTCAGCTCAGCGATGCGTGGTTGACGATTGGCGATGCTGCCGAAGCATTAAAATTAGTCCAAATCAGTGAAAAAGTGGCGCGTGAGTTGAAAAATCCACAATTACTGGCAAAAGTGCTGAATAATTTAGGTAATGTATACGCCGTTTATGAATCCTATTTTGATGCAATTGATTTATATAATGAGGCTTTAGAATCACTTAAAACAGCACATAATCCACAGTTAGAAACAAAAATCTTACTCAACCAAATTAAGGCCATGATGTACGTCAGTCCTACTGAAGATGTATTGCGCGTTTTAGATAAAACTTGGACAGCGTTACAAAATTCAGAGCCAAATCAACGACAATTCCATAATTTAATTGCGGTTGCGATGCACGCACGCGGATTTGGTAATGATCCCGAATTAAGCCTGAAACAACTTGCTCAAGTTTTAGATATTAGTGCAAAAGCGTTTAAACAAGCGGTTGAACTGGCAAACACACTTAATCAAATACGTTTACAATCCATTGCTTACGGACGATTTGCACAGCTTTATGTTGACCAAGGACAATTAGAAGCCGCCCAACAATTAAACCGTCAAGCCCTATTCTTTGCTAAACAGGAAGCAATGCCTGATCTTTTATATTTATGGCAATGGCAGCAGGGAGTGTTGTTGGATTTAGATGGTAAATTAGACCAAGCGATTGCAGCCTATCGCCGCGCAACGAAAACTTTGCAACCGATTCAATATAATTTAGATGTGGGTTTACGCACCAATACCACAACATTCAATGAATTAGTCAGACCTGTTTACTATGAATTAGCAGGATTATTTTTGAAAAAAGCTGAACGAGCTGACACCGAGCAAAAAAACCAAGAATTATTATTTAAAGCACGGGATATTATTGAAAATTTAAAAGTGGCTGAATTACAAAATTATTTTCAAGAAGAATGCGTTGCGAATTTAAAAGATCGTACTCGCAGCATTGATGAAGTGATGGAAAACACGGCAATTTTATATCCAATTTCATTGGCTGACCATTTATCTTTGTTGATTAGTACAGAAGGTAAAATTCATTTAATCAATGTTGATGTTGCAAAAGATGAGATTGATGCAGAAGCCTTGAATTTGCGTATTTTGTTACAAACCCGCCCCAATAATCGTTTTTTATATCCAGCGCAAAAATTATATGATTGGCTGATTCGTCCGATTGAAGATATTTTGGAAAAACATACGATTGATACCTTGGTTGTTGTGCCTGATGGCCGTTTGCGTATGATTCCTTTGACCACCTTGCATGATGGGGAAAAATTCTTAATTGAAAAAGTTGCAATGGCAGTAACTCCGGGTCTGAATTTAGTTGATCCACATTCAATTGATTGGAAAAACAGTGAGGTATTGCTTGTTGGTTTATCTGATGCGGTGCAAGATTATCCACCGTTACCCAGCGTTGTTAAAGAATTGAATACGATTAAGGAAATTACGAGTTCAGACAGCTTACTTATTAACAAAGATTATTCGATTGCAAACTTTCGTTCTGCATTGGAAAGTAAAGAATATTCAGTGATTCATTTAGCAACTCACGGTGAATTTAGTTCCGACCCAGAACATACTTATTTGCTGACTTATGATGATAAATTGACCATGAATAAACTACAATCTCTCATTGGTTTAGGCAAATTTAGGGACAAACCCGTTGAATTATTAACTTTAAGTGCTTGCCGAACGGCGGTAGGTGATGAAAAAGCAGCTTTAGGATTAGCGGGCGTGGCGGTTAAAGCAGGTGCGAGAAGTGCAATTGCAACCTTATGGTTTGTTGATGACGAGGCGACCGCATTAGCTGTGATGGATTTCTATCGTTTGCTCAATACTGAACCGGGTTTAACCAAAGCCAAAGCATTGCAACGGGTACAAAAAGAACTGATTAGCCAAGATCGCTATTGGCATCCATCTTACTGGGGGCCTTTCTTGCTAATCGGTAATTGGTTGTAAAAATATATAAAGGTGTATGTGTTCAAGCTAAATCAATAGTTTGAACATGTTACATCTTAAATTTTGTTTCCCTACCTTATTTTAATATCCGTTTTTCTTATCTATTATGATAAATGCCTAGAATCTATATTTTAATATTTTTCTATCATTTTTTTAAATTAGTAATAAACTGAAAATAAAGCAGAAAATAGCTGTCTACATTTCAACATTGTGATTATTTAATATAAAATATGACTATATTGAATTGCGCATTCTAAATTTTAAAAATATACTTCCAATTGAAAGACATTGTTTTTATTGCGCCTTATATCAAAAAATACAGTGTATATAAAAAGTTAAGATGATTTTATTAAAGTTAAAGGAATTGCTTATGCTTTCTCGAAAACTGAAATTAATACTCCTAAATTCCATCGCCATCATGTTTATTAATCAACAAATTAATGCCTCAAATGGTTTTGATGAGTTCACAATGGATGAACTTTTAGAATTGTCACTAGATAAGTTAATAAAAATTAAAATAATAACCGTGGCAACAGGTTCAGAACAAACCGTTACCCAAGCTCCCGCCTCAACAACGGTGATTACAGCGCAAGATATTGAAACCATGGGCGCACATAGCTTAGATGAAATTCTGGAATCTGTACCCGGAATGCATATCAGCTTATCCGAATTGCGTTTTGCTCCTCTATATAATGTACGCGGAATGTACTCATCAAATAATTATGAAATTCTTATGATGGTTGATGGGATTCCAATTAAAAGTGTTGTCGATGGGATGCGCGGTTCACGTCGAGAATCATGGTCGCCTCCTCCCATACAATATATTCAGCGGATTGAAATTATTCGAGGGCCTGGCTCTGCTTTATATGGTGCTGATGCGGTTGCAGGCGTGGTTAATATTATTACAAAAACTGCAAAAGATATTCAACAGCCAGAAGCAGGTTTACGTGTTGCAAGTCATCAAACTTATAATGCTTGGGTATTACACAACAGCAAAATTAACGATATTGAAATAGTGGTTAGTATTGATTATTTAACAACGGATGGACATCGCGAAACGGTGTATGAGGATATACAAACCCAATTGGATACAAGCAGCTCAACAGCAATCAGTGAAGCCCCGGGGCGAGCCTATTTACAAAAACGTCAACTTAGTATTAATAGCTCGATAAGCAAAGGAGATTGGCGTTTAGGCTTAAATGCAGTCAAAGTGGATGATGCGGGTGCAGGCTTGGGCGAACCATTAGTGATTAGCCCTGAAGAGTATTATAAAACCGACCACTATCAAGCTGATTTAACCTATCATAATCTTGATTTTACAAAGGATTGGGAGACTAAATTTCAATTAAGTTACCGAAACTTAGTAGATCAAGGATTTTCAGCTTATACCGTTCGACCGGGAGGTGTGCGAAATCAGTCTGCTTATCCTTACGGTTCACCAAATAACACGGGATATTATCAACAGCAAGCTCGGCTTAATTTGAGTGGACAATATCATGGCTTTAAAAATCATCGGATTCGGCTTGGGCTTGGGTATTTGTATGCTGATTTATATAAAACAACGTGGGCATTCTTATTGACCAGAGATAACCCACTGATGGTTGATTCAAAATCGATAGGCTATTTTTTATTGCCTGAAAATATTCGTCAAAACCGTTCTTTTGTTATACAAGATGCTTGGCAATTAACCCCTAATTTAGAATTAACCACAGGTTTACGTTATGATTGGTATTCTGATTTTGACAGTACGACCAATCCGCGTATTGCATTGGTGTGGCAAACATCTAAAAGTTTAACTACAAAGTTATTATATGGTCAAGCCTTCCGTGCTCCCTCATTTACTGAAATGTATACACCGCTTAATCGTATTGAAGTGGGTAATCCCAATTTACAGGCGGAAAGTAGCGAAACTTGGGAACTTATTTTTGATTATCGGGTTAATAAAGAACTGCATTTGGGTTTAAATTTATTTGATTATAAGGTGAAAGATAAAATTCAACGACGTTTGTTAACACTTGAAGATCGCACCGTTTATATGCACGACAATATTGGTACAT
>JAYQWJ020000006.1:0-3789 GCA_035829175.2 Candidatus Albibeggiatoa psychrophila | reverse complement strand
AGGACGCAGAGCGTCCACGCTGCATTCCAACGGAGACCGTTGGAACGAGAAAAAAGTCCCACTTATAAGTTAAAGAACCAATTTGAACTTCATCAGCTTGATGGTGATGTGTTGTACATTTCTTTTTTCCATACCATGTTCTTTTACATGTTCTTGTTGTCCAATGTCTCACATAGCCTACACCAACGCTAACACCTTCAAAATTTATAGCAGCTCCCTCTGTACCTATCAGTTCTGTAGAACCATTAATAAGTAAAGCAGAAACAGATTGAGTTGCAAATATAGTCAGTAGCGCAGTTGAGGCAATGACGTATTTGAGCATTTTCATCATTGTTCTCCTAAAAAGGAAAGGATTTAATTCAAAGGAAGAAAAAAGGTAAGTAATGTTACAATATGAGAAAATACAACTCTAATTAGTCAAAACAACAAAACCTACCTAAAAAAGATTTGTTTTATAGCCAGAGAAAAATCTCTAGCTATAAAAATCAATTATCAAAGAATTAGCTTAAGGTGTAACAGTTGCGACACCATCAATGCTAGGACCTGAGATATAAAAGACACTTGTACCATTTAACAATTTTTCTTCTAAGCCATAACAATAACTTTTGGCTGTTTCAATTGTTTGATACAAGTATGAGTGACCACTCACAAATCCCGTTGCAGGAATTGCAGTATTATTTAGGCGGTTAATATCACTATAATCAGCATATTGATTACAATCAGCATTTTTAGGAGTTGCTCGCCAAATGTTGAAAGCTGCTGTGGTTTGCTCTGAAAGGGTAGACCAAGCAAATTGAGTTTGCCCTTTTAAGAAACTAACAGAAAAGCTTGAAGAATGAACTAATGTAGAAGGTTCTTTTTTGATAAGTCCTTCAACAATATAACTACTGTGTTGCACTTTGCTGCCTTCTGTATCAACGCTTTCAATCACATAATAGTAAGTAGTACCAGTATGAGCAGAACTATCTACATAATTATATTGAGCATCACCAACTTCTTCTGTGACTTTTGATCCGATCAATTCCTCATTCAATTTCACAGGGTTAATAAGCTGATTATCAGCATCTTTTTGTGTAGTACGCCAAATATTGAAACCAGTAATATTAATCTCGGTATCAGTATGCCAACTTAACACAATAGTTTGATTATCAGGATTGCCTACAGCAAGAGAAGATAGCATTTCTGCTACACTAGCTTGAATTTCATTACACTGAAGAGCACTTCTAGTTTTGCGACTACGAGTGTTATCGTCGTCTGGGTCAGGTATCTGGTCAACGGGTTCGTTGGCATTCTCGACTTGTTCTACAATAACCTCTTCTACAACAACTGTTTCAGAACGTGTTTTGCGAGCATCAAGATAAGACTTAACTTTCTTAGCAAGAATAATTGCCCCTGCCGCTACAATACCTACACCTGTAGCAATTAAAGCTACTTTCCCAATCAATGGTAAACATTTCCATATACATGAAATCCAACCAGAGAATTTTTTCCAAGCAGAAATGACTTTTTTCACAAAAGGAATTGCTTTTTTCACAAAAGAAACGACTTTTTTTACAACATTAACAACTTTTTTGACGACTCTAACAACTTTTTTAACAACTCTTTTGACTTTTTTCCAAGCTCTACTTAACCAGCCTCTTACTTCTCTTGAATCATACGCTAATGGAGTGCAAGTACCATCTGTTGTATTAACCAACATCATCGTATTTTCAGCATCATCTATATTAAATGTCACTGCTACACCGGGTTCTGTTGGGTCAGTAAGAATAGCATTGCCTTTTTTATCAATTGAGGTAACAAAGCCCGTTTCTGCATCAATCGCTGTATATGTACCATCTTTATTGAATTTAACTGAAAGACCAGGTTCTTCAGCATCAATTATAGAGAGTGTGCTATCTGGGTTAATCCAAGTTGTAACATTAGGAAAAGCATCATCCTTAACAACATAGCCATCACCATCAGGTGTTACAAGAGCTTGCATCCCAGGGAAATCTTTATCTTCAACTTTAAAATTACCGCTGGCATCAAAGCTTGCTGCCATAGAAGGAAATTCATCATCAGTAACATCATATTGCCCATTTGGCATTAATGTGAAAGTTGTAGATGAGAAATCTTCTTCATCAGAACGAGTTATTCTTTGAGAATTAGGCAACATTTTCATGGACATGCTACCATCAGTATTTGGAGTCACAAGCAAATCAGGTGCATCACTATTTTGTGTATTAATAGCGATAAATTGATCTTTTTCTTGATTTCCAAGCGGAATAAAAGTTTCACCTGTAGGTAAATTCATAATAGCCGCAACAGTATCTACTTCAAAACTTGATAACGCTTTGCTATATATACGAATTTCATCGATAATGCCGCTAAAACGCTTAGCCGCACCTTCAGATAAGCCACCACGTCCAATGTACAAATCTTGGTTAGGGCTAATTTTTACAGGAACTGATGAGTCATTACGTTGTAATACACCATCTACATAAATTGCAGAAGAATTACCACCTGAAAAAACAGCAGCGATATGATGCCAGTTACCATCTGTAATTTGGCTTGAGCTAGCAACACCGTCAAAGGTTGTGCCATCATCATAGAATACACCTGCTTTTCCTTTTGTTGTTAAGCGTACACCATAATGTTGTAACCCATTAGCTGAACCAGCATAATTTGAGATAATGGCACGACTGGCTTGTGGATCATAAGATTCTAAAAATACCCACGCAGAAAGGGTAAAATCAGATGAATCCATAAAGCCTTTATTGACTTTCAGATAACTTTGCCCATCAAAATAGCAAGACTGGTTGTTATTTTGCATTCTATCTGATTTAAGTGTGACACCACTATTTTCGACAATGTTTTCTGCTTGGCTGTTATCCTTAATTTCACCATTACAAGAAATATATAGTGCTTGTTCATTAAATATATTAGCTGTTGCAGCTTGTAATCCCATAGAAGGAATCATGAGTGAAACTGTTGTACCTAAAAAGAAAAGTTTCTTTTTCCAATTTAGCACACTACGATGCCATTGTAGCTTATCAGGCTGTTCCACTTGAGATGTATTAAAATCCCACCGTTTCATTGGTATATCTCCTTTTGACGAGGACGTTGTGAAATATGGATAATCAAAAACAAAACACAATTGACTATCCAGTTAAAAAAATGGTCTGCTTTAAAATAGTCAAAGAGACATATTCGTGATGTCTTGAAAAACAGGACAGACAAATTTAAGTTAAATATCTAAAATATTTTTGATTTTTTACGTTTTGGAATAAAAAAAGCCCCACTTACGTTTGTAAATGAGGCTTTAGGTTATGGTAAATGAATCAGGTTATGGTTGGTTTGGAATACCATAGAAAGTTGCTGGACAATTTCTATATTGATTCATAATCAACGTTTCTTCAAAACAAGATTTGTCAGTTTGACTGAGCGCATCAATATACAAATACATACCATTGTTCTCGTTCCAATGGTCTCTGTTGGAATGCAGCCCAGACGCTCTGCGTCATGTAAGTAAACACAAAAGATATTTTTTCCAATGTCACGCAATTGCTAACGTAATATAATCAATATTATTGATGACTTTGTTGTTACTCAAATGCACGGAATTATGCGGTTAAAGAAGGATTATTAACGGTTTATAATCAATGGTAAATCAGGACGCAGAGCGTCCACGCTGCATTCCAACGGAGACCGTTGGAACGAGAACAAACGAGAACAACGAGAAAGGTGGTTTAGTTATAAGAAATTCAGACACAAAAAAACCCCAACGCGATTAAGCCATCGGGGTTTTAG
>JAYQWJ020000005.1:0-12996 GCA_035829175.2 Candidatus Albibeggiatoa psychrophila | reverse complement strand
ATTGCTGAAGCGTAGAATAATAAGCGCATTCTTTTGAAAAAAGCTTTTAACAAAATGCAATAAAAAAACCTGCCAAATCTTGTGACTTGACAGGTTTTCTTAATACAGAAACTGAAAGTTACAAACTACAAACCTTCAGTATCTTCCTCTGATGACATTGTTTCTTCCTCAGCTTTAGCAGCTAGCAGAGCAGCCGCCGCCGCATCAGCAGCAGCCCCCTCAGTCGCAGCAATACCATACTGACTACGACGGTCTTGATGATATGCCAAACCTGTACCCGCTGGAATCAAACGCCCAACAATCACGTTTTCTTTCAAGCCGCGTAACTCATCGCATTTACCATTCACAGAAGCTTCAGTTAACACCCGTGTGGTTTCTTGGAATGAGGCTGCTGAAATAAATGACTCTGTTGCCAATGAGGCTTTAGTAATTCCCAATAACACATGTTCCCATGTCGCAGGAATTTTGCCTTCACCTTCAGCCCATTCATTTTCCTCAGTCAAGCGATAACGTTCAACCTGTTCACCCGGTAATAAGCGTGTTTCACCGGGATCCACCACATTTATTTTACGCAACATTTGACGCACAATCACTTCAATATGCTTGTCGTTAATTTTAACCCCTTGCAAACGATATACTTCCTGCACTTCATTCACAATATAGTTGGCTAAATTACTCACACCTAATAAACGTAAAATATCATGTGGATTAGGCGCACCATCAACCACAGTTTCACCACGTTCTACATGCTCGCCTTCAAACACGTTAATATGTCGCCACTTAGGAATCGCAATTTCAATCGCGTCACCATCATCACCTGTAATCACTAAACGTTGCTTGGTCTTAGTGTCTTTACCAAAACTCACTGTACCATTACGTTCCGCCAAAATAGCAGGTTCTTTCGGTAAACGAGCTTCAAATAAATCTGCAACCCGTGGTAAACCACCTGTAATATCCCGCGTTTTAGATGATTCTTGCGGTAAACGTGCAATAACATCACCCACTGCCACTGGCGCATGTTGCTCAACGGTAATAATCGCTTTTGGTGGCAAATAGTAAGCGGCTGGCGTATTATTTGTGCCTGCAAAATAGACATCATTGCCTTCTGAATCAACCAGTTTAACCATTGGACGCATATCTTTTGCATTCGATGGGCGTTGCTTCGGATCGATGACTTCAATACTGGTTAAGCCTGTGAATTCATCTGTATGGCGGTTAACCGTAACCCCTTCACTTACATCGGTAAATTCAATTTGACCTTCTACTTCAGTAATGATTGGATGGGTATGAGGATCCCAAGTTGCCAAGGTTTGACCGACTTCCACTGTGTCACCATCCGCAATACTCAATACCGCACCATAAGGAATTTTATAACGTTCTTTTTCACGACCGAAATCATCATGAATACTCAATTCACCTGAACGTGATACGGCAATAAACTGGGTTTGTTCACCTTTTTGCTCTAACACTTTAATGTTATGCAGCTTGACTGTACCCTTGGTTTTAATCTGAATATTACTGATTGCTGCGGCTTTCGATGCTGCACCACCAATATGGAACGTCCGCATGGTTAACTGTGTACCCGGTTCACCAATAGATTGGGCTGCAATAACCCCAACTGATTCACCAATATTGACTAAATGCCCACGACCTAAATCACGACCATAACATTTACCACAAATACCATGTCGAGATTGGCAGGTAATCGCTGAGCGAACTCGCATCCGATCCACACTGTATTTATCTAATTCATCCACCCAAAATTCATCAAGCAATGTGCCTGCTGAAACCACAGTATAAGGTTTATCTTGGTCAGGTAATTGTACAATCACATCCATCGCTGCAATACGACCCAATACCCGATCACGTAAGGCTTCAACCACTTCACCGCCTTCAACAAGGGCAGTCATTTCTAAACCTTTATCCGTACCACAATCGGTTTCAAACACCACAACATCTTGTGCTACGTCAACCAAACGACGGGTTAAATAACCTGAGTTCGCGGTTTTTAATGCGGTATCTGCCAAGCCTTTCCGCGCACCATGGGTTGAAATAAAGTATTGTAATACGTCTAAACCTTCACGGAAGTTTGCGGTAATTGGCGTTTCAATGATTGAACCATCTGGTTTTGCCATCAAGCCGCGCATACCTGCAAGCTGCCGAATCTGTGCTGCTGAACCCCGTGCGCCAGAATCCGCCATCATATAGATTGAGTTGAACGAAGCAACTTCGACTTTATCTTCAGGTTTTAACTCTACATTTGGATCATCGGCAATTTTGATTTTTGCATGATAATTGGCTTCAATTTCAGTTACCGTTTGTAAATACTGCTCATCAGTTAATGAACCTTCGCGGCGGTCAGATTCCACTTGTTTTAAGCTGGCTTCACGCTGGGCAAGTAAGTTGGTGAAACGTCCATCAAGTTCCGCTTTACCTAATTTTTCCATCATTGCTTTGGCTAATTTGTCATTGGTGTGTGACCAAATATCAATAACCTTGTTATAACGTTCGCCGTTGGTAATCAAGCCTGAGCTGTATTGTTCTTGAATCTCTTTCACTTGATTTTCTGCGGCACTAATAATTTCAGGTTTGTTATCTGGGATATTCATATCTTCGATACCAATTGAAATACCCGCGCGGGTCGCATAAGAAAAGCCTGTGTACATCAAACGATCAGCAAAAACAACGGTGTCTTTCAAACCTAAACGACGGTAGCAAGCATTAATCAGTTTAGAGATATTTTTCTTGGTTAAATCGCGGTTGGCTAAGTCAAATGGGAAACCAATCGGCAAAATATCAAATAACAATGCACGACCCACGGTTGTGGCAATGATTTGGTCATTTAAAATGATTTCGCCATCTTCATCTCGAATTGGGCGACCACGTTCATCATGGGTGGCTTGAGGTAAACGAATTTTAACTTTAGCATTTAAGCTCACTTCACGGGTTTCATAAGCACGATGCACTTCTTTAGTGTCGGCAAAAACAATCCCTTCACCTTTAGCACCCACTTGCTCACGGGTCATAAAGTATAAGCCTAATACAACATCTTGCGATGGCACAATAATCGGCTCACCGTTGGCAGGCGATAAAATATTGTTAGTCGACATCATCAATGCACGTGCTTCTAGCTGTGCTTCGATTGATAATGGAACGTGAACCGCCATTTGGTCGCCGTCAAAGTCAGCGTTAAACGCGGTACACACCAACGGATGTAATTGGATCGCTTTACCTTCAATCAAGACAGGTTCAAAGGCTTGAATACCTAATCTATGTAAAGTCGGCGCACGGTTTAACATCACAGGATGTTCACGAATCACGTCTTCTAATACGTCCCAGACTTCAGGTCCTTCACGTTCCACCATTTTCTTAGCGGCTTTAATCGTTGTCGCTAAACCACGCAATTCTAATTTACTGAAAATGAACGGCTTGAATAATTCCAACGCCATTTTCTTCGGTAAACCACATTGATGTAAACGCAAAGTAGGCCCAACCACGATCACCGAACGACCCGAATAATCTACCCGTTTACCGAGTAAGTTTTGACGGAAACGACCTTGTTTACCTTTAATCATATCGGCTAGCGATTTCAAAGGTAATTTGTTAGAACCCGTAATGGCGCGACCGCGACGACCGTTGTCAAGCAAGGCATCCACAGATTCTTGTAACATCCGTTTTTCGTTACGCACGATGATGTCAGGCGCATTTAAATCTAACAAACGTTTCAAACGGTTATTACGGTTAATCACTCGACGATATAAATCGTTTAAGTCAGACGTTGCAAAGCGACCACCATCCAATGGAACTAATGGACGTAATTCAGGTGGTAATACAGGTAATACTTTTAAAATCATCCATTCTGGACGGTTGCCTGAATGCAAGAAAGACTCTAGCAATTTTAAGCGTTTAGAGAATTTTTTAATTTTGGTATCAGAAGTTGTATTCGCAATTTCTTCACGTAATCGAGTCACCTCACTAGGCAAGTCAATCGTACGGAATAATTCATACACGGCTTCCGCACCCATACGCGCGTCAAAGTCATCGCCGTATTCTTCAACTGCTTCTAAATATTCGTTTTCAGACAATAATTGACCACGCTCTAAAATGGTTAAACCGGGGTCAATCACCACATAAGCTTCGAAATACAATACACGTTCAATATCGCGCAAAGTAATATCAAGCAATAAGCCCATACGTGAAGGCAAGGATTTTAAGTACCAGATGTGTGCCACAGGGCTGGCTAATTCAATATGCCCCATGCGCTCACGACGCACTTTAGCTTGTGTGACTTCAACGCCACATTTTTCACAAACCACACCACGATGTTTTAAGCGTTTGTATTTACCGCATAAGCATTCGTAATCTTTAATAGGCCCAAAAATTTTAGCGCAGAACAAGCCATCTCGTTCTGGTTTAAATGTTCGGTAATTAATTGTTTCAGGTTTTTTAACTTCGCCAAACGACCATGAACGGATTTTTTCAGGAGAGGCAAGACCAATACATATACGGTCAAACTCCTCAACCTGTCCTTGGCTGTTTAGTAGGCTTAGCAAGTCTTTCATAAGTGTGCCACCAAAAGTTTTTTGATTAGCGATGTTTGAGTTGATGCCAATTTTTGTGCCATTAGCTTTAACTCTTAATCAAGTTTTATTCTGTTAATCGGACTTTATCAGTCGTCAGTCTCGTGTCAATAAAGTAGAGACAAAGCATGCCTTGTCTCTACCAAAAACGAGGAAGGTTATGAGCCTACTTGTTCCAACTCAATATCAATACCGAGCGAACGAATCTCTTTAACCAATACATTGAAGGATTCAGGCATACCCGCTTCCATACGATGATCGCCATCTACAATGTTTTTATACATCTTAGTACGACCATTCACGTCATCTGATTTCACGGTGAGCATTTCTTGTAATGTGTATGCTGCGCCATAAGCTTCTAACGCCCATACTTCCATTTCACCAAATCGCTGACCACCAAATTGTGCTTTACCACCTAATGGTTGTTGTGTAACCAAACTATAAGGACCTGTAGAACGTGCGTGCATTTTGTCATCAACTAAGTGATTCAATTTCAGCATGTACATGTAACCAATTGTGACATGACGTTCAAAGGCTTCACCTGTACGACCATCATATAATTGGGTTTGACCTGTGGTTGATAAGCCCGCTAATTCAAGTAAATTACGAATTTCTTGTTCACTTGCACCGTCAAAGACTGGGGTTGCAGTTGGGACACCGCCACGTAGATTTTCAGCCATTCCTAGTAATTCTTTATCATTGAACTGGCTTAAGTCTTCTTTTTGACCACCAATTTGATTATAGATTTTATCTAAGAATTCGCGAATCTCTTCCACTTTACGTCGTGCATCTAACATTTCGCCAATGCGTTTGCCCACACCTTTTGCAGCCCAACCTAAATGGGTTTCTAATACCTGACCGATGTTCATCCGTGACGGTACACCCAATGGGTTCAATACGATGTCAACTGGATTACCATCAGCGGTATATGGCATGTCTTCAATGGGTACAATCATGGATACAACACCCTTGTTACCATGACGACCCGCCATTTTATCACCCGGTTGAATCCGACGTTTGACCGCCAAATACACTTTAACCATTTTCAGCACGCCCGGTGCTAAATCATCACCTGACTTCACTTTGTTGACTTTTTCTTGATACATCTCATCAGTCAACTTACGTTCTGCTTGTAAACGGTCACGGGCTTTTTCTAATTGGTCATTGATTTCTAACTCTTGCAAGTTAATTTCAAACCATTGCTCGCGACTTAAAGTTTCTAAGTATTCTTTAGTGACTGTATCATTAGCGCGTAAACCTCTAGGACCACTGAGTGCAGTTTTACCGACAATCTGTTTTTCTAAACGGCTAAAGGTATCATCTTCTAAAATCCGATAACGATCATGTAAATCTTTACGATAATCAGTTAATTCACTGGCATCGATTTCTTTAGCACGTTTGTCTTTTTCAACGCTATCGCGGGTAAACACTTGCACGTCAATCACCGTACCGAATGTACCTGATGACACACGTAATGAGGTGTCTTTCACATCTGAGGCTTTTTCACCAAAAATCGCACGCAGTAATTTTTCTTCTGGTGTGAGCTGGGTTTCACCTTTTGGCGTGACTTTACCAACTAAAATATCACCCGGTTTAACTTCTGCACCAATGTAAACAATACCTGATTCGTCTAATTTGCTTAAAGCCGCTTCACTGACATTTGGAATATCAGAAGTAATTTCTTCAGGCCCTAATTTGGTATCGCGTGCCATACAACTCATTTCAACAATGTGAATCGAAGTGAAACGGTCTTCTTGTACCACTCGTTCAGAAATTAAGATTGAATCTTCAAAGTTATAACCATTCCAAGGCATAAACGCGACCAGCATATTCTGACCTAAAGCCAATTCACCCATATCGGTTGAAGGACCATCGGCTAATACGTCGCCTTTCGCTACGATATCACCCGTATGGACTAATGGACGTTGGTTAATACATGTGTTTTGATTAGAACGCACATATTTAGTCAGGTTGTAAATATCAACACCTGTTTCGTCTTGAGTTTCCTCGTCATTCACCCGAATAACAATCCGTGCTGCATCCACTGAATCAACAATACCACCACGGAGTGCCGTCACTGCAACACCTGAATCTACCGCAACCGCACGTTCCATACCTGTACCAACTAATGGTTTTTCGGCACGAATGGTAGGAACAGCCTGACGTTGCATGTTTGAACCCATCAAGGCACGGTTAGCATCATCATGTTCTAAGAATGGAATCATTGAAGCCGCAACCGATACAATTTGCTTCGGTGATACGTCCATATAATTAATAGTTTCGCTGCGATACAAACTGGATTCATTTTTATGCCGCGCGTTAATCAATTCATCAATTAAGTTGCCATCTTTGTCTAAGTTTGCATTTGCCTGAGCAATGACATATTGACCTTCTTCAATCGCAGATAAATAATCCACTTCAACAGTCACTTTACCATTTTCAACCCGACGATACGGCGTTTCTAAGAAGCCATAATCATTGGTTCGTGCATACACCGCCAAGGAGTTAATCAAACCAATGTTTGGTCCTTCAGGTGTTTCAATTGGACACACACGACCATAGTGAGTTGGATGTACGTCACGGACTTCAAAGCCTGCACGCTCACGGGTTAAACCACCTGGGCCTAAGGCTGAAACACGGCGTTTATGCGTCACTTCAGATAATGGATTGTTTTGATCCATAAATTGAGACAATTGGCTTGAACCAAAGAATTCACGCACTGCTGCCGAGACAGGTTTGGCATTGATTAATTCTTGCGGGGTAATATTTTCAGATTCGGCAAGGCTTAAACGCTCTTTGACAGCACGCTCTACACGCACTAAACCAATTCGGAATTGATTCTCTGCCATTTCACCTACGCTACGAATTCGGCGATTACCTAAATGGTCAATATCATCCACTTCACCCTTACCATCACGAATATCAATTAAGGTTTTAAGTACCGCTAAAATATCATCTGTTGATAAGATACCTTCGCCCGTTACTTCTTCACGTCCAACCCGACGGTTAAACTTCATGCGACCTACAGCCGATAAATCATAACGGTCAGTACTAAAGAATAAGTTGCCAAATAATAATTCAGCCGCTTCAGCAGTTGGTGGTTCACCCGGACGCATCATGCGATAAATTTCAATATGCGCTTCAATTTTGCTATTTGTTGGGTCAATACGCAAAGTATCAGAGATATAAGGTCCGCGATCTAAATCGTTGGTATATAAAGTTTCAAACTCATTAATACCATTTTCGACAAAGGCTTCTAACAAGTCCTCAGTGATTGCATCATTTGCCATCGCCAAGAATTTATCTTCTGATAACATCGCAGCTTTAACATCATGAGCTAACACTTTACCGATAACGTAATCTTGTGGAACGGGTAATTTTTCAATGTTGCTAGAAGCTAAGGTTTTAATATGACGTGCTGTAATCCGTCGTCCTGTTTCAACAACGACTTCACCACCTTCGCCTTTAATATCAAAGCTGGCCAAATCACCGCGTAAATGCTCAGGAATTAAATCAAGATAAAATTCACCGTTTTTGTAGCTAAATGTATTCTTCTCAAAGAACAAATCCAACATTTGCGCATTTTCAAAACCTAACGCGCGTAATAAGATGGTGGCAGGTAATTTACGTCGTCTATCAATCCGTACAAACACGCAATCTTTATGGTCAAACTCAAAATCTAACCATGAACCACGGTAAGGAATAACCCGTGCAGCGTAAAGCAATTTACCCGAGGAATGACTTTTACCCTTATCATGGTCAAAGAACACACCCGGTGAGCGATGTAATTGTGATACGATAACCCGTTCCGTACCGTTAATCACAAACGTACCCGTTTCCGTCATCAAAGGCAGTTCGCCCATGTAGACTTCTTGTTCACGGATGTCTTTAACCGTTTTAGCATCCGCTTTACTTTCTTTGTCATAAATGACTAAGCGTACACGTACCCGTAACGAAGCCGCGTAAGTCATGCCACGTACTTGACATTCCTTAACCGTAAAAGCGGGCTTACCTAAGCGATAGCTGACATATTCTAAAACGGCATTGCCTGAATAACTTTCGATGGGGAAAACGGATGTAAATGCAGCGTGTAAACCGATGTCTCGACGCTGTTCTGGGTCTTTATTTTGTTGTAAAAAATCACGATAAGAATTGACTTGTGTAGCAAGCAAGTAAGGTACGTCCAATACTCCGGGACGTTTACCAAAGCTTTTACGCAAGCGTTTTTTCTCAGCAAAAGAATATGTCATGGGAACTCCGTTTTAAAACAGAATTTGACTGTTGCAACAATGACTTAATGAGCAAGCAGAAATCTTTAAAAACTATATACTCCCTTAGATAAGGAGCGTGCGATCTTCAATATTAAAGATGGCAATGGCAGTGAATTTGCCTATGCAGCCATCAGCTTTGTAAACCTTGTCTGCATTTGTTAGAATAGTATAAGTATCTAAATGTGTGCCAATTATTTAGAAAATAGGAAAAACCCTTTAAATTACGCATTTTAGTCCGCTTTATTTAAGTAATAACATTGGGTTGGTTTTTTTATAGTTGAAATTATATAACGTTAAATAGATAAATAAATTATTTTATAAGCAGAAAAAGGCCAGTAAGCCTAAAGCTTACCAGCCAACTTATTAAGATACTGTTATTATTAAAATAAATAACAATTACTTAATTTCAGCAGAACCGCCTGCTTCTTCAATATCTTTCTTGATTTTTTCAGCTTCGTCTTTAGAAACAGCTTCTTTAACTGCTGAAGGAGCACCTTCAACTAATTCTTTCGCTTCTTTTAAGCCTAAGCCTGTGATAGCACGAACGACTTTAATTACACCAACTTTCTTATCACCAAAGCTCGTTAAAGCAACAGTGAATTCAGTTTGTTCTTCAGCCGCCGCCGCCGCTTCACCACCACCAGCCATCATCATAGGCATAGCAGCTGCAGCTGCAGAAACCCCAAACTTGTCTTCCATTGCTTTAGTTAATTCAACAACTTCCATCACAGTCATGTTTGAGACGGCTTCTAGCATTTCTTCTTGGGTAATTGCCATGGGTAAAACTCCTTAAATAAAGTGTTAAAACTACGCGCCTTCGTTTTCTTTCTTCTGTTCGCCAACTGCAGCCATAGTACGAACGAATTTCGCATGAGGTTCTGCCAATGTACGAACAAATTGCGTAATAGTTGCTTTCATTACTGACATTAAACTTGAAATTGCTTCATCACGAGTAGGTAATTTCGCAACGGCATCAAGGTCTGAGGCATCGAGTAATTTTCCGCCTAAAGCCACATTTTTCACAACTAATTTTTTGTGGTCTTTAGCAAAATCTTTAATCAATCGAGCCGCAGAACTAGGACCTTCTTGCGAAAATGCAAGTAATAATGGACCTACCAAAGCATCTTGCAAACACTCAAACTCAGTGTCTTTAACTGCAATTTTTGTCAATGTATTTTTAACAACGCGAACGTATACCCCAGATTCACGCGCTTGTTTACGCAACGCGGTCATTTCTGATACGGTCAAACCGCGATATTCAGCAATCACTGCTGAGTGCGCGTTGGCAGCAACTTCTGCAACTTCGGAAACGATGGCTTTTTTGTCTTCTAAGCGAAGTGCCATGTACTTCTCCTGAGGTCAGTAAGAGGATTTTGATTTAACTCAGCGTCCTCTGGTCTTATGTTACAGCAAAGATAAACTCCTGAAATTCAGAAATTTACCACCTTGCCGTCTACGCAGGATATTAAGTTTTCCTAAAAAAACCCCTGCGGTCTTGGACGGCTGCTGAACACTAACTGCACTCAGCAGCCCAAGAATCTTTTTTAATAATTTAGGAATAAAATTTATTCTGCATAAGCAGTTTTACATTCCTATATTAAACTTATAAACCTAAAGTAGATTTATCAACTGCAACACCAGGTCCCATTGTGCTAGAGATGGTTATTTTTTGCATATAAACCCCTTTTGCAGAACTTGGTTTTGCTTTGTTTAAAGCGGCCAACAATACTTGTAAGTTTTCAAGTAAAGCTTGACCTTCAAAATTAACTTTGCCAATTGTGCAGTGAATAATACCTGCTTTGTCAGTACGGTAACGCACTTGACCGCCTTTTGCATTACGAACTGCTTCTTCAACATTTGGAGATACTGTGCCAACTTTAGGGTTAGGCATTAAGCCGCGCGGACCTAAGATTTGACCTAATTGACCGACAACACGCATACAATCAGGCGATGCAATTACAACGTCAAACTCCATATTGCCTGCTTTAACTTGTTCTGCTAAGTCTTCTAAACCAACAATATCAGCACCTGCTGCTTTAGCTTTTTCAACATTTTCACCTTGAGTAAACACTGCAACGCGAACTGTCTTGCCTGTACCGTTAGGTAATACGGTTGAACCACGAACCACTTGGTCAGATTTACGTGGGTCAACACCTAAGTTAACACTCACGTCAACAGACTCTGCAAATTTAGCTTTTGGTAAAGATTTTAATAATGCAAGAGCGTCTTCAATTGGGTAAAACTTAGTTGAATCTAATTTTTCCCGAATTTCTTTCATACGTTTAGTTAATTTTGCCATCTTACACACCCTCCACGTCGATACCCATACTACGCGCACTGCCTGCGATAGTACGTACTGCTGCGTCCATGTCTGCCGCAGTCAAATCAGGCATTTTAGTGGTCGCAATTTCTTCCAATTGCTGACGGTTAACCGTTGCCACTTTATTAGTATTTGGGTTAGGACTACCTTTAGGAATGCCCGCTGCTTTTTTCAATAAAATTGATGCAGGTGGGGTTTTTAAAATAAAGGTGTAAGATTTGTCACTATAAACCGTGATAACAACAGGTGTTGGCAAACCCACTTCAATATTTTGAGTTTGCGCGTTGAAATCTTTACAGAATTGCATGATATTCAAGCCATGCTGACCTAACGCAGGACCTACAGGTGGACTTGGATTAGCTTGACCTGCTTTAATTTGTAGTTTAATGTACGCTTGTACTTTCTTTGCCATGTAAAACTCCAATGGGTGCGAGCGCGATTAAGCTCCCCGTGTAACATTCAGGACTGGCAGTCCTCTACTCTATAAATATTATTACCCGCTGTTTATATCACGAATAACGTGTTACATCAGTAGCGGCATTCATTCCAACCAAAATAGCTAGAACAAATAGTTTTAATCTTTTTCAACTTGACTAAATTCAAGTTCAACTGGGGTAGAACGACCAAAAATCATAACAGCTACCCGCAAGCGGTTTTTCTCGTAATTGACTTCTTCAACCACACCATTGAAGTCATTAAATGGTCCATCTGTTACGCGGACAACTCCACCCGCTTCAAATAGAACTTTAGGACGTGGTTTTTCAGCACCTTCTTGAACGCGCTGTAAAATAGATACGGCTTCTTTATCAGAAATAGGAACAGGCTTTTCTTGTGTACCACCGATAAATCCAGCCACTCTAGGTACTTCTTTTACTAAATGCCACGCATCGCCTTCCATTTCCATCTGCACCAAAACATAACCTGGAAGCAATTTCACTTCACTTTTATGTTTTTTGCCATCACGCATTTCAACTACTTCTTCGGTGGGTACGACAACCTCACCAAATTTTGCTTGTAATTCAGGTGAGCTGCGATCAATGCGGTCTAAAAGGGAGCGTTGGACGGTTTTCTCAAACCCAGAATAAGCTTGAACCACGTACCAGCACAAAGCCATATTAACTTCCTCGCCCTGTTAACGAGCTAACAATCATGAAGAGGACCGAGTCTAACATCCAGATAAATATAGCAACAAGCAATACCATAACCAATACAATAGCTGTGGTTTGGATAGTTTCTTGCCGTGTTGGCCAAACTACTTTACGGACTTCAGTGCGTGCTTCATGTAAAAAAACAAGTGATTCTTGACCTTTGACCGTGGTAGAGGCTATAAAAATTGCAACACCAGACAAACTCAATAAGCCAATAACTCGCGCAAGCAATGATTGGTCTGAAAAATAGTAAAAACCCACCATTCCTACAACAATAAGAATAATGGCGACAACCCATTTTAGAAAGTCTGTTGTCTTTGACTTTGCTGCAATTGTGCTCATAAATTGAAACTATTAAACAGTGGAGACTGGAAAGACATAATCAATCAGCCTTTGAGGATAAGTTAAGTGTTTAAATAACCACAAGTAAAAAGTGGCAGGCCAGGAGGGAATCGAACCCCCAACCTACGGTTTTGGAGACCGTCGCTCTGCCAATTGAGCTACTGGCCTAAAGAGAACTCTTTAGTTTTGGCTCTTTCAGGCATCGATAAATTATCAAAGCCTAAAAGACCATTATTAATACTACTACTCAATCACTTTGGAAACAACACCTGCGCCAACTGTACGACCGCCTTCACGAATCGCAAAACGCAAGCCTTCTTCCATCGCAATTGGAG
>JAYQWJ020000004.1:0-6185 GCA_035829175.2 Candidatus Albibeggiatoa psychrophila | reverse complement strand
TATGATTTAGCTTCAAGTGCAGAAATTATTTATAATTCGGTATCTTGCTTAAACTTTGATAAAAGCAAGGCAACTACTTTATCTGTATTTTTAGGAAGTAATAATCATACTTACAAAGTAAAGGCTGGAGATACTTTATCTGAAATTGCTCAACGCACAAAACTTAACAATATTTCATTAAAAGAACAAATGGAACTTATCTTTAGGCAAAATAGTCATGCTTTTATCAGTAATAATAGAAATAAAATTAAAGAAGGAGTATTTTTAAGATTACCTTTGCAGCTAGCAGAAAATTATATACTATTTAAAATGATTTTAAATAATGAAGAAAGTAAAAAAACTGCTGAAACTATCAACATTAAAATATTACCTAATGATGCTACCTTGATAGTATATCTTAAACAGCCTTATAAAATTAATATAAAAAACTTCAATAATTACTATAAAATCAGTATAGTGTACAATACTCCTAACAGAATATGGCAGTATGCTTTAAAAAGTGAACTCTATATAAACCCTAATAAATGTAAGACAGCAACAATAAAATTTAATGATTTATATGACAAAGAAATAACTTATCATGGTATTTATGTATTTTCAAAACGTACTGCTTATATATTTCTTATGTTTATTATCGGAATAGGGTTTATTGTAGGTGTTGTTAAAGCTATACAAAACTATATTATCGCTCTTAAAAAGAATATTATTAACAATATCAATCATTATTAAATGGTAATTTATTACGTGATACTTATATAACAATATTATCTTTACATTTTAATTGCAAGCATTAAAAGGTGAGTTTATGGGAAATACGGTTACTATAGGGTTTGATTTAGGTACGACTTTTTCTGCTATTGCGACAGTTAATACTACAAATTACCCAGAAATTATACAAAATCAGGGGAAATCATTGCTTCCTTCTGTCATTTATTTTAGTGAAGATAATATTATTGTGGGTGATGAAGCGAAAGAAATGCAAGCATTTGGTGAGGATAATATTGCTTCGTTCTTTAAACGTAATATGGGTGATAATGAGTTTATTTTAACATTTCATGATAAAACTTATACAGCAGTAGAGTTGTCTACAATTATTCTTAAAGAATTAAAAGCCATTGCAGAAACCGCTTTAGGCACTGTAGTTGAGCAAGCAGTTATTACTGTACCAGCCTATTTTAATAATTTCCAACGAGAAGCTACTATTCAAGCAGGTGAAATGGCTGGCTTAAAAATACTTAGAATCATCAATGAACCAACAGCGGCAGCATTGGCTTATGGTATACAATACAATGATAAACAAAAAACTGTGCTTGTTTATGATTTAGGTGGTGGCACATTTGATGTAACTGTTGTACAGCTTGCCTCTGATCATATTCATGTTTTAGCGACAGACGGTGATCATGAATTAGGTGGAAAAGATTGGGATGATAGAATTGCAACTTATTTGGGACAACGATTTTTAGCTGACCACAGTATTGACCCTTTGGATGAAACAAGCACATTCAATGATTTGTTGGTGCGTTGTGAAACTGCAAAAAAACAGTTATCAAATCGTAATAAGGCACGTATCAGTATTAGTCATGAAGGAGAGCGTGAAAGTTACGAATTATCCCGTCAACAATTTGAAGAAGTAACTCGGGATTTAATGGAAAGAACCCAAATGCTAACCAATCGAGTATTGCAAGATGCGGGTTTAAACTGGAAAAAACTTGATGGAGTATTATTAGTCGGTGGATCAACAAGAATGCCAATGGTGACTGACTATATTGTGCAAATGTCAGGCAAACCACCAATGAAAGGGATTAATGTTGATGAGGCAGTGGTTTTGGGTGCTGCAATACAAGCAGATTTAGATGCGAATGCGAATGCGAAAAATAAACCTATTTTTGGTTTAGCTGCTAAAAAAGATATTCAAGATGTAATGAGTCATAGTTTAGGCATGGTAGCGGAGAGTGCAAACCGTTCGTGTTATGTTAACAGTATTATAATTCCTAAAAATAAACCTATTCCTTCCACAGAAACAAGACCTTATCTGTTGCATACCACTCGCCATCAAGATAACACTTTAGAAGTCTATATGTTGCAAGGAGAAAGTGATATACCAACTCAGTGTATTGTATTAGGACAATATACTTTTTCCAACATTACTCACGTATCCAACAAACCCGCTATTATTGATATTGAATATACTTATGATAAAAATGGTATTGTTAAAGTTTCTGCAAAAGAACGGGCGACAGGTAGATGCTTGCCTATGAAAGAGCAAAAACCTTCTAATATGTCATGGTTGGCTAATGCGCCACCCGAAGAAATTGTGATACCAGTACATTTGTCAGTGCTAATTGCAGTAGATTTATCTGGAAGTATGTCTGGTAAACCATTAAAGGAAGCACAAAAAGCAGCAGAAAGTTTTATAAATCAAATTGACCTTAGTCACGCTTCAGTTGGTTTAATGGTATTTGCTGATAAAGTTTTGTTATCTCAACCACTGTGCCAGAATATAAAAAAACTTAAACAGAGCATTAATAATGGGGGAGAAACTATGAATAGTGCTTATGTGGGGTGGGGAAATGCTGCCGAACCCTTTTTAGAAGCATTAGCGCTATTGAAAAAAGAAGAAGAACCTAAGTTTTTGATCGTGTTAACTGATGGAGCGTGGTATAACCAAGAAAATGCTATTCAATGCGCCAAAAAATGTCATAGCAATGGAATGGAAGTTATTGCTATTGGATTTGGTGGTGCTGATAAAGATTTTCTTAAACAAATTGCAACATCAGACGAAAATGCTTTATTTACAGATTTAGGAAATCTCGTAACTTCTTTTTCAAATATTGCCCAAGAACTGACTGAAACTTCAGGTGGTATGCAAATTACTGAATCGGGTCAGCATCGAAAAACTGGCTTACTAAGCTTTTTTAAATAAACCTAAAGTCTAGCGATGTCACACGAAAACTACTATATTTTGTTAGATTTACCGCATACAGAACACAATACAAGTGTTATAGAAAATGCAATTAAGAAAAAACAGTCTGACTGGTCAATGTTGCGCAATCATCCAACTAAAGGGCAAAGTGCGCAAAAAAATCTAAGTTTATTAGCAGATATTCGCACCGTGATGCAAGACACTGACTTGCGTAAAAAAGAGGCTGAAGCAGCTAAAAAAATCAATACGCAGCAAGGTGCTGAGAAATTTAAAGATGTTGATGAAAGTATCAAAATATTATCAACTAAAAAATATTTATTAGAAGAAGAATTTCAGCGGTTATGTAAACAATATCCATCAATACCAGCTTCAGAATTACGCAAACGTATTAAAGTGCCAATTAATAAAGCGGAAACAGAGTCAAAAGATACAATTCAGCCACTAGATAAAACTATAATGAAAACCATTAACGATAACCTAAAAACCTTAGATAAGGATTCGTTATATGATTTTTTAGAATTATCTCCCAATTCCAGTCTAAAAACCCTGTTAGATAAAGCTGCTCAGAAAGATGCTGAAATTAGAAAAATATCACATAAAACGGCTGATATTACAGCAACTGGGGCACTTATTGGACATTGCCAAACCATTTTTAAAACCCAAGATACTCAAAAATCTTACAATTTAGCACGAGCTCAAGCAAAACTTAGTGAATTAGATAAACAAATCAATCTTTCGGGTACAAGTGGGCAAATTCACGCTGCGACGTATGACGCATTAGTTAAAAAAGCAGTCAGCTTTGGACTGAGTAAAACAGAAGCCAACCGTTATATTTTAGATTTTTGCAAAAATAAGCATTGGGCAGTGGAAACCACCACCAAACTCAGTGTTGATGAAATGATGCAATGTGGTTATTGCGGTTATCTCAATAGCCATCATGCTAAACACTGTGAACAATGTGGCAACGAATTACATATATACTGTCCAAAATGCAGTACAAAAAATATTGCTTCTGTAAAAGCTTGTAAAAAATGTGGTTTTTTTATTGGCGATATGGCAAATGCTACTTCATTAATACGTCAAGCACGTCAAGCATTAGCCAACCAAAGTTTAGAAAATGCCGAGCGTTTATTAAAACAAGCAGAAATTTATTACCCCAATCACTCAGAAATTAATACCTTATTACAGCAAATTCAGACAGAAAAGCAAAAGGCTCAAGATAAAAAAGATGAAATAAAAAAAATTGTCACCTCGCTAAATCAAGCAGTTAATGGCAGACGTTTTTATACTGCAAGAACGATATTAACTACTTTGCGACAAGAGGACGCAAAACATCCCGAATTAACTAGACAACAACATTTAATAGAGCAAAAAATCCAAGCTGCAGAACAATGTTTATATAAGGCAAAATCAATTACACAATCAGACGAACGTTTGGAAGCTTATATTTCTGCCCTGTCTGAAGCACTAGATTGTCAAGAAGCATTAGACGAAATGGCGAAAATTCCACCTGAACCACCAAAAAATGCGGGTGCTATTGCAGGTTTTCAAGATATTTCTCTCAGTTGGACTGCCAGTTCTTCCAAGGGAGAAATCAGTTATCGCGTTATTCGTAAACTGGGTACACCGCCGCTTGGTGCAAATGACGGTGAGACTATTGGCGAAACTGCGCAGATGAATATGACAGATAGCAAGACTGAGATTGGTGAAGAATATTGTTATGCTGTGTATACACTACGTGGTGGCAGCTTATCACGTTTAGCAAGTACAACAGACACGGTGATGCGAATTACAAATTTGCCTGAACAAAATATCACGATTATGCCAGCCGACCAAAGTATACAAATGAATTGGCAAGTGCCACCCAAAACTTATGATATTGAAGTGTGGGCTAAACAAGGCTGTGTGCCAATGCAGCGTGGAGATGGTAGAAAACTCAATAATGTGCGACGCGAGGGATTTATAGATAACAATTTGCAAAATGATGTAACTTATGGCTATTTGATTTTTCTCATTTTTCAAGATAGTAAAGGCAATAAAATTTATTCTCATGGTGTAAAAAAACAAGTTCAACCTACTGAGCCACCACAACCTATAACAACACTAACACTAATAAAACATAGCCGTCACATAGATGTACAGTGGCAAACACCAATTAAAGGATATGTCCAACTTTTCAGTGCTGATACTAAACCGACTTATGACACAGGTGATAGTATTGCAATAAAAACATTAAGCGACTTAGGACAATCTATACCTATACAACGAGCAGGTCGTTCAAAGCTTTCTATTGATTTTCAAGGTGTTGTTTACCTTACGCCCGTCACAATACAAAATAGCCTTGCCATTGTTGGTACTTGTAAATCTGTCACTTCAATTGATGGTGTGCAAAACTTACAAGGTTCTATACGTTATCAACAACTGTATTTAGAATGGAATTGGCCTAGCGGTGCTAAAAAAGCAGTGGTTGCCTATCGGCATGATACTTATCCTAAAAGCGCAACAGACGATAATGCAACTATCTATATTATAGGCTTACAAGAGTATAAGGCAAAAGGTGAAGCATTTGTTATTAAACAAGCACAAACTCAACAGTATTATTTTTCTGTGTTTATTATTGCAGATAATACCAAGAATACACTTTACTCAGAAGCTCAGCATTGTTTAATAAATAATGCAGGTTCACAAGAAATTTATTATGAAATCAGATTACATAAACGTTGGTTTGGTTTAGGTAAAGTGTACAAAGCTGTATTACTATTAACTGCGCTTGATAAATCAGTGGATATACCAAGTTTAATTCTTGTCAAAAAAGCTAACAATTTGCCGTTAAGAAGAACAGATGGTCAAATTATCTATACAATAAAAAAAAATACAGTTGCAATTTTTAATCATAAATTATCTATTGACTTATCAGCAGATATCATTACTAAAAAATATTATGCTAAACTATTTTTTGAACATGACGAAGATGCCGAAAAATATCGATTAATACCCTCAGCGCATGAAAAGCTACGCATAGGATAATGCAATTATGAACTTACTTCGCCGTACTTTTGTTTGTCCTCACTGTTTTGAGCGTAGTGCCTTACATGATATTAAATTTCGCTGTGATAATGTCCCAGGACATTGTGCACCAGAACCCGATACTGTACTAACTGATTTTTTGGGAACAGCCGCAACCCTGACACAAAAAGTTGTTAAAACGCAGCCTCCAACTAATATTTTGGAAAAACTCAAAAATTGGCTATTTATCCCTAAT
>JAYQWJ020000003.1:0-3625 GCA_035829175.2 Candidatus Albibeggiatoa psychrophila | reverse complement strand
GATTTGGTACAACACCTGATAAATTATTATTTTCAAGTGCAATATCAGTCACATGACCATTTTTACAGCCAAGGTTATACCAGCTTGTACAAAGGTTATTGGTTTGTTTCCAGCCTGCATTATTAGTCCAATTATCACCGCCTAAATCATCATAAATTTTAACCAATACTTCACATTCTGTTTGAGGGATTTCTGTGACGTTTGAGCAGGAGAATGCTTCTCGTGTTCCACAAATAGAAATATTATTATCGTCAAAATAAGTAGTTCTATACTCATCATAACCATAAATAGAACGCCATCCATCTTGAAGTTCTTGGGTTACACAAACATTATTACCTGCAACACTTATATAAGAAGGGTCACTATTATAATAAGTTGCATTGCCATGTATATTAGCTAGTAATGGCACTTCGCCTTTTAGGTTATTATTGTCCAAATAAATTGAAACAGAATATGTAGTTCCAGCCAAAGCTTCTTCGCAATACGGTTCACAATGACCTAACCATCCATGTTCACACGTAATTCCATACCAACTACAAATATCATTTGTTTTTTTCCAGCCCGTATTATTTGTCCAATTATCACCACTGGTTGTTTCGTATAATGCAATTAACTCAGGACAAGCAGCTCTTAAATCATTATGGCTGATAAGTGAACAATCTGTCTCTCCAAAAGTAGAAAATGTTTTTTCTTCTGACCATCCTGGAGTGGTTATACTACCTACAGCTTGAACTTTCCATGTATACGTTTTGTGTTGTTGTGCATTTTGCAAAATATAGGATGTTGCATTTTCAACTGACACTGTATTACATTCAGGATTGCAAATACTAATTGAGTATTGTTGAGCATCTGCAATATTTTCCCAACTTAAAGTAATTTGAGATTCTGCTGTTAAATCAAGTTGTGCATTATCTGTTGGAGTTGATATTGATAGGCGTTTACACTCTGGAATATCTAAAAATGGATTAGTGCCATCATCAGAGTATCCCGAATAACTATAAGTTGTTTCTCTACATAATTCTGAATTTCCTGATAACTGAACTAGTATGGAGTCAAAAAGACTAACTTCACCGTCATAATCTACATAATCTTTTCTGTCTTTGTATGAAATTCCAGGTATAGCACCAGACAGTTGATTATTTCTTAAGTCAATAGTTGGAGGTTGATAATACTCATAAGTATCATTGATAGTATCAATATTTGGCAATGAACCTTCGAATAAGTTTGAGCTTAAATCAAAATATGCATACTGATTTTCATTGCCTACAATGCTGTTTATTAAATTATAAATATTTCCTGCAATTTGGTTTGATGAAATGTCAAAATTATATATATAACTCATTAAAGGAATAGTTTCTACCCCAGTTATGGTTGTAAGTTTGTTTGAAGAAACGTCTAATTCTGACAACATGGTCATATTAGATACATTTACTGTCCCTTCAAGCTGATTAGAACCCAAGTCAACATAATTAAGGTTTGAGGGAGTTCCAAAAATAGGAAAAGAACCTTGTAGTGCATTAGACGATAAATCTAATGTATGAACTGAAAGCTTTTCAAAGCTAGTAATTTCACCTACTAACTTATTATTTGGTAAGGATAAATATGCTACAGAGTTATCACTACAATCTACCCCAAACCAACTACAAGGCGTATTCGTTTGTTTCCACCCTGTATTATCAGTCCAATTATCACCATCGGTACTATCATAAAGTGCAACTAATGTCTCACATTCTGACTGGGAAACTTCTGTGACGTTTGAACAGGAAAAAGTACATTCTGGAATCTCATTAACAGCAGAATTGTTGTAATCTAAATTTGGCTTTCGACATAAGTTATTGTTTCTTAAATATCCAGCGGTTAAAGTTGACTGTAGGCTACTTGGTAATAGCGGAAATTCTCCCTCAAGTTGATTATCAAATATACTAAGATGATTTAAATTAGAGCTGCTTAGTGTTGCGGGGACTTGCCCCGTTAGCTGATTTCCATATAAGGTTACCTGCATTAAATTAGATGCTTGAAATAATTTTGGTGGAATTTCTCCAGTTAGCAGGTTTGTTTGCAAAGAAATTGATAATAAATTAGATAAATTACCTAACTCGGATGGAATTTGACCACTTAAGGTATTAACACTTAAATTTAGGTACTTTAAACTAGTAAGACTTCCTAACTCAGAGGGGATTGAACCAGTGAGACGATTTTGATTTAAATAAAGATATTGCAGATTAGCTAAATTATTTAATTGGTTAGGAATAGTTCCTTTTAGCCCATTATTGCTTAAAATCACATTAACTACAGAACCTTGACTACACCATATGCCTTTCCAGTTATTACTACAAGGCGTATTAGTCTGTTTCCAGCCTGTATTATCAGTCCAATTATCACCATTAGTACTATCATAAAAATCAACCAATGCCTCACACTCAGACACAGGAATTTCCGTCACATCCTGACAACTGAATGCAAACCCACTCACTGGCAATCCCAGCAACAGCAATAGCCCTAAATATCTAAAGTATTTCATGCTCATGATCTTAACTTCCTTTTTTTAATTAATGTAGTATGTGACAAGCAAAATCATTATGTTGGTCATCGATGCCTGTCATACAAACCCACCTATAATTCTTAAAGTTTTTTTATTTATGACGGACTATTATTCTTTATAAATTCATCCGTTTAAATCTTAAATTGGTGTTGCTCCATAGAACGAAACAACATCAATACTTCTATTTACCAACGTCCACGGCGTGGATAACAACCATAATGACGGCCACGTCTACCACGACGCTTGGCATTATCTTTAACTAACTCAGAAAGATATACCACACTTTCCTCTACAGGTTCATCACCGTAATAAATCAAAATCGGCAATAATTCTTCTACACCTGTTTTATGCTCTAAAACTACATCGACTCTGACAAATAACCCAACAACCGTCACATCTCTATTCAGTAAATTAATCTCTGTTCTTGATTGGATTTGTACCGATTCCACATAAAACTCGACAGGTTTAGGAATATAACGCTGCAAATCTTCAAATTGAGTCGGCCACTCACCCGTCACAGCCAAATGCTCATCCACTTGAATCAGCGCACCTAATGCCAAACGATAGGCATACTCTAAATGCTCGTTATTAATTAGAATCGGTGGATACTATTCAGTATAGCACCGTGTCATCATTAAGTTCCCCATGCTCATAAAACTCAATCACTTCTTCGGCTGCCATTTCATCTAAAGCACTGTTAAAGAAGGCATAACAAGCCATATCCTCATAAGGCGTGATTTGCAAATAAGGCATGGTTTTAGCTTGGCATTGTGGTGATTCGCCCATCCAAGAAATGAACGAAGACAGCGCATCAGGCTTGGCTTTTAAGCCGACAGTGCGACCCACTTCAATATAATCTTCACAATCATTACCACAATTAATTCCAATCATTTCGATTTTGCCATGACCTGAACTTTGCTCATGCTCGCCGACTTCTAAACCAATCATGTTAGGCGGTGGTTCTGGTAATAAATCAACGATTGTTGCACACGATTTGGAGTTATCGATTGAAACCAAAATATTAAGTTTGTCAACTAATTAATTCATAAATTTAATATTGTTTTTAGATTAAAAAATCTGTAT
>JAYQWJ020000002.1:0-1717 GCA_035829175.2 Candidatus Albibeggiatoa psychrophila | reverse complement strand
TTCTATTGGAGCAGTATATACTTGACCTGTCCGATAAAAAGCATATCCAAAATCTTTCCATTTAGTCCTCCCAACATCATCAGCTCGTATAGTTTCCCATTGGATAGGAGAACCTTTCTGCGCAGCAGTTTCCCAACCTGCCCACAAAAATAATAAATTATTCAATTCTACTGTCTTAATTTTTGCTATTGCATTACCTTGACAAGATTTAAAACAGAAATTATTCAATAATGAGTGAGACTCCCAAGGGATTTGATATTGTTGAGTTAAGCTTGTGGTATTGTTTGCAACTTGTTGGCGTGTTTTGATGAATAAATCAATGATTTTCTTGTCTGCATATTGTTGTAGATTATTAAACAAGTAACGAGTGTAAATTGTATTACGTTGTTCGGAATGGGTTTGAGCGGGTGTGTTGGGTTTTGCTGCATAGGCAATTAAGGTATTGCGTGGACTTTCCATTTCAGCTAAGCCAAGTTTTAAATCTGGCAATTGTTTATGATAGGGAGAAATTTGCGACGCATCCAAAATCAATAAATTGGTTGCATTATTTTGAGCTAATACCTCTAGTATTTTGCTGATTTCAAAGCCTTGAGTTGCAACATCTTTGTGGCTAGATAAATCTGTATCAGTGGCAAGTAAATAATTACGATTTTGCCATTGAGCTGCATATCCTGTGTAATAAACTATTGCTAGTTCTGATTTTTTTGATTGATTGCGAAATTGTCGGATATTTTGGTTAAGCTGTGAAAATGTGGCGTTTGGTTGAAAAATGACTTTAAAATCTAATTTTTCTAACGCATAGGTTATATCTTTGGCATTATGTACAAACTGTGATGAACCTTGGACGTTTTCATATTCTCCATTACCAATGACAAGAGCAATACGTGAAACAGACTGTATATCCTGAGATAAAAAATAATAAAGCCCAACACTAAAAGCCATCATAATCAATGCAAAAAAGAAATATCTCTTCATAATGTTAGCTTTCCTAGTTAGAAAATAATCCCAAGACTATGATTATTAATATCAGCATTATATTTGTCTTTTGTTAAATCGCTTGCAAAATCACCATCGAAATAACGCCGCCGATATTCTTTTACACAATCACTCTTTGGTAAAAAAGGAGTATATCTCCAGTATTCAGAAGCTGAATCTTCTTGCTCAAAGAACTCAATCTGTTTTGCAACATTAGCTAAAAAGATATTTAACTCAGAAAAACAGTTAGAAGCTCCACAACTCCATCCTGTTTCAATTAAAGCATTTCTATCAGTACCTTTTATTTTGACAATATTTATAACATTTCCATTTCCAGCAGCCCCTATCATGCGACATAAAATAGGTTGTATATCAAGATATTGTATATTCATTTTTTTAGCTAAATATTGTTCATGGTAAGCTATTAGTCCACCTTCAGTACCTCCCATATCTATATTTATCCGCTTTACAGAACTTTTATCGCCATATAAAGTAATTGATAAAGATATAGGTTCTAAGTATTTAAATAAGGCTTTAGGAATATAATTACCAAATTTGATAGGTACAAACCCCTCTTTATGAAGAGGATACACTTTGTCAAATGAAGGCTGTGGTTCTTCAGTATCCCATTGAATCGGACTACCTTCTTGACTACCTCTTGACCATGAAAACGGTGCATCCTTTACCTCTGGATACAAGAAATACTCAATCAACTCCTCAAACGCCACTGCACTCACAACAG
>JAYQWJ020000001.1:0-3124 GCA_035829175.2 Candidatus Albibeggiatoa psychrophila | reverse complement strand
CCTGACCTTTCGCATAACTTATAAATAAATGCTTTGGGTCAAACGGGTCGCACCAACGTTCTTCTCCCGCGCGGCTTTTTGCGTCGGGAGCAAGGCCAAGTTAGAATTAAATTTTACGCTGATATCGATTATTCGAGTTTATGGCATTGTTAGGGCTATGTTTTTGCAAGGCGATTTAAAGTCTTTTTGTATTTGAAAATAAATTTACACACATTTGTTTCTGCACTGTAAAACATTTCGGAGTCGTAACCATCTTTCTCAGTTAGATTGCACATCTCCCTAACGCTTTTGAGGACTTTCTTGCCTACCACCATACCTTCCCTTGGGTACGGAATGTGACCCAGTCGCCTCCCAATGCGCTCTTTTTTTGCGAATATATGCTTTCTTTTTAATTCATACTTAATTACGTCTCGAAAATTCCCCTTAGGGTTTTCTAGATAAATATCATGCTCTCTGAGTATTTTTTCCAACTCCCTGAAGGTTACAACTTTTTCTCCTTTCTTTAGCTTTCTTGTTTTTCTATTCAACCATCTTGCTATTTCTTTCACTTCTACGTCTGAAGTGTCAGATTTTGCTTTTTTTGGAGCAAACTTGTGGGACGCAATTGTCAACATCAAACGATATAGATTATCGTGACCAATATCTTCCTTAAAAGTCAGGTTATTCTTATCAAGATGGCACAACAAACTGACCAATGCCGCTCGTTTATTTCCGTTATGAAATCCATGATTGCAGCATATGCCGTAACAAAGAGAGGCTGCATTATCTATCGGTGAGGGATATTTCAGCGTTTTACCAAACCCAACATGCTGTCGATTAACGGCTGACTCCACTAATACGCCATTTTCACGCACTCCTGGCGGTTCAATTGGGTCCTGCGTGTTCAGAAAGTCTTCTGTCAGCAACTCATGTATACCGAGCACCTCTTCAAAGGACAATGTTTGTAATCCATTATATTGTTGTATCTGCATAGGTATCTATTGAAGCACTAACACCTTTCTTGAGCGGCTGAAAGTCCGCCTCCAAGATAAAGTTAGAACTTATTGAATTGAATAATCTTAAGTTACATTCTATCAACTTCACTTTGAAGTATCAAATTCAGACAAGTGGAGTGGCACGGGGCAAAGCGTAGCAAATGGGCATCCATGCCCATTTGCCTTTGCCCGACCGTGCCACAGATAAGAGCGATGGTTCGTCCTGTGTCCACTCTTTCTCGCAAGCTCAAAAATCGTTCTCCCCAATGACTTGACGCTGTACTGCATTTGCAAGCAAATGCCTAGCTACCTGAGACTACTCGCGTCCATGCTCGCAGCGACAGATTACAGCAAACAGACAGTATAAGAAAATTGATATTGAAAATAATTAAGAACTATTACCCACTAACGCCCCAATAACACGCCAGCACGAAGCGTCAGTGAGAGATTGTCGTTGTTAATTGGATTGTTAGCTGTAATATTACGGCTTCCTAGTATCTATTTCACTTTTTAATTGGATTTCTATTTTCTCTCTTACTTCTTCGTCAAGTGTTTCATTTACCCTGACTGCTTCATAAATAGCTTCCAACACATTTAATGTTACACAACCGCACTTGTCATTTTCTGGGATTAAATTAAAGTCCTTAACATTTCTTATTTCAGACGTATCTACGGTCATCACACAATTTGCATATGAATCGTGAGATAAAAAAGAATGAGATGTCGATGGAACTTCCACTTGCTGGGCTGTTAATTGAGGGTTACGTAATATGAATGGTGGTATACTTGAGTTGATAAAGAAGAATCGCTTAGGTTTCTTTGCGACAAGGATAAAGTATTTGTTATGTGGTTCACTCTCAAAATTAACCCAACGATAAAATACATCTCCTAGGTTAAGCGACATTTCCGCCTCGAACATAGTTCATAAGCTCTTTGTCCCCTATTTCCTCAAGCATAAGTTCAAAAGATATTTCTTGGTTCAGTCCAGCAGATTGCCACGCATATCCATGACTTATCTCGGTTCGAGCTTGAAAATCCATATCAGACAATAATTTAATTGCATAATCTATACATTTAATATCCGATTTAGATAATTTCTTCAGGTTTGCTTCCCTTACAGCTTCCAAATGATAACCTCTTACCTCAATATAGTGCTCATCAGGTAAGGGACGCTGGATCATGTTGTATACTTCAGATGGAACAGGTCCATAATTCATTTTTATGTAACGATTCCCAGTTATAGGGCGACCATAATTTTCCAAATGGTTCAAATCCGAGAAAAAACAAGTTTTCATCAACTGGTGTTTGTCACAATTATCCACTTTTGAAACAATGTAGATCATCATTTCAACAGCTTTTTCTTTGTTGTATTTGAATTTAATCACAATTCCTGCCCCTACATTTGTTGCCTATATTAGTAATAATAACAGGTCTAATTTAACAACACATCTTGACTGTATATAAAAACAGTTTTGGGTGTGCGTGTGGTAGCTAAGTTAAACTCAACTCCCCATGTCACCACAAGGAGCTGGTCTTCAAAAACGTGCGTGAGACTTTCATCGCACACGGCTCCTCTCCTAGCTATTTGCTTGACTGTAAAACATCAAACTTTAACCCAGTCGGACATGGTAAGTAATTCTCTTTCATACCTTTTCTTATCCTCATGGGTCTTAGTATCATGGCAATGACCATGCAGTAGTTGTAGATTTATATAAACATCCTTACCACCTTCCATCTTTGGTTTTATATGGTTAAACTAAGCCCCCTACGTCGCCGTAAGGGACTCGTCTTCAGAACCGTGCATGAGACTTTCACCTCACACGGCGCATCGAATAACTGTTATTATTTGGCCTTACGGCCTTTCTAATAATGTCTTTAAACCGTTACTTTCGTAACATCATTTCATCATGCTCTGAGAATTACTTCCCACTCATGGTACTGATATATTTAATGACTATATTATTCTCAGTTAGCAGTGTACACGTAGGCATATCCCCTTCATTACAAAGAGGCTTTAGCTTTTTGTACAATCCTGTTAAGCCTATCTATTAAAGTTTGATAAACTCAACTCACCGTTTACTCTACTTCGTGTATATTGGTGAGTCTAATAGGCTTAATTACCCCGTTTCCAAAGATTGGCTATATTCAGA